>NZ_JBHWEN010000014.1:0-204802 GCF_042734215.1 Kitasatospora sp. NPDC059673
ACGTCCGCAAGGTCGCGATCAAGTGCAGGTCATTGTCCTGCGTCGCGATCTTGCGGTTGGGTGCCTTCCGCTTCGCGCAGTTCTCCCCCAGCCCTGGCGGGCCGGGAGGTGCCCCCACGCGCCCCTGTTTTCGCACCCACCTGCTTTCGCGCCCGCCGGCTTTCGTGCCCGCCGGCTTTCGTGCCCGGTCAGGGCTTGCGGAGGGCGGCCGGGAGGGCGGCCAGCAGGGCGAGGACGGCTGCGGCGAGGGGCAGCAGGTAGCCGGTGCCGGGGGAGGTGTGCTGGGCGACGGAGCCGCCGAGGGTCGCGCCGGCGGAGATGCCGATCAGGATCGCGGAGACGGCCAGCGCCATGGCCTCGTTCAGGCGGTGTGCGGGGAGGAGGTCCTGAACCATCGTCATTCCGGTGATCATGGTGGGCGCGGTGCCCGAGCCGGCGGCCAGCAGTGCCGCGCCCAGGACCGCCACGCCCGCCCCGGCCCGGCCGGCCGCCAGCGGGAGCAGCATCAGCACGGCCATCGCGCCCGCGCCGAACGCGAGCCGTACCGGAGCCGGTCGTCGCGGCCGGATCGCGCCGAACGCCAGCCCGGAGGCGCAGGACCCGGCCGCGACCAGCGCCAGCAGTACACCGCCCGCCGACTGCCGGCCGAGCGCGTCGGTGTACGCGAGGGAGGTGACTTCCAGTGAGCCGAACAGCACGCCGGCCGCGAGGAACCCGGCCAGCAGCGCCGGGAAGCCCGGGGTGCGGAGCAACCCCCGTGCGGCGGAGGCGTGTTGGGCGGGCGTGGCGAGCGGCGGCTCGGTGCCGCGCTGGGCGGCGAACAGCAGGGTGCCGGTGGTGCCCAGGGCCCAGGCGGCGAGCAGTCCGGCCTCGGGGGCGAGCGTCGTGCACAGCGCCATGCCGAGGACCGGTCCGGCCATGAAGCACAGCTCGTCCAGTGACTGTTCGAGCGCGTTGGCCCGGTGCAGCACGGTTGCGTCGGCGCGGTGCAGGTGCGCCCAGCGGGCCCGGGCCATGCCGCCGAGGTTGGGGCTGGTGCCGGACAGCGCCCAGCAGAGGAAGAGCGTCCAGTCGGGTGCGCCGGAGCGGACGCACAGCAGCAGCGCGCCCGTCGGCAGGGCGGTGGCGAGGACGGCGGGGACGGCGACCCGGGCCTGTCCGAGCCGGTCCACCAGCCGTCCGAGCGGGGGCATCAGCGCCGCCCCGGCCAGCACCCCGACCGCGGAGACCGCTCCGGCCAGCGCGTACGAGCCGCGGCGGTCGGCGATCAGCACCACGATCGAGACGCCGTACATCGCCAGGGCGAGCCGGCCGAGCAGACCGGCCAGGGTGAACGTGAGGCTGCCGGGCGCGGCGAACACCGGGCGGTAGCGGGCGAGGGGCAGGGACAACGCACAACTCCGGGGGAAGAAGGGGAGATGGTTCCACCCTCGGGTCGGGCCCGGGGTGGCGTCCAACACTTAATCCGCCCGATCGACCGGTTTCTGTTGTTAATCTCCCGCCGTGCCACGTGACGTCCACCCCCGCCTGCTGCGCAGCTTCGCCGCCGTCGCCGAGACCCTCCACTTCGGCCGCGCGGCCGAGCACTTGCACCTGGCTCAGCAGGCCGTCAGCCGGGACGTCCAGACGCTGGAACGGGAGCTCGGCTGCGCGCTGTTCCAACGGTCCACCCGCAGTGTCGAGTTGACCGAGACGGGCGCGGCACTGCTGCCGAAGGCCCGCCAACTGCTGGAACTCCAGGGCGAGATCACCGCACTCGGCGACACCCGGACGCTGCTGGTGGACGTCAACAGCCCCGGCGGCGACCGCGAACTCACCGCCGAGCGTGTTCTCGCCGCCGCTCGCCGGCGCCGCCCGGAGACCGAGCTGCTGGCCCGCTACTGCGGTGGACTCACTGCTGCCGCACGGGAGTTGGCGGCGCACCGGCTGGACGCCTCGTTCGGGCGGTACGCCGGACTGCCGGCCGCCGTACGCTCCCGGCTGGCGCACGCGCCGGTGCGGCTGGAGCCGATGGCGGTGTTCCTGCCGCTCGGCCATCCACTGGCCGCGCTGCCCGCCGTGCCGTTGGCCGCGTTGGCCGGGCACCCGGTGGACGTGTTCGCGGGGCAGCCGGACACTGCCGAGTGGACCGACCTCGGCCTGCGCTTGCTCGCCGAGCACGGCCTGGCCGCCGCACCCGGCCGCACCCCGCCGGTCGGCGCCGCCGAGTTCGCCCGCTACCTGAGCAGGCACGGCAGCCCGATCCTCACCACCACGGACGGCCCGGACATCCCCGGCGGGGTGGCCCGGCCACTGGTCGATCCGATGCCGCTCAGCCTGGTCGGCCTGGTGCACCGGCCCGGGTCGGGCCACCCCGGGCTGGCCGCGCTGCGCGAATCGGCGGCCGAACTCGCCGCTGCGGAAGGGTGGTTGGAGCGGCCGCCGGGGAGCTGGCTGCCGTCGGAGGACGCCGCGCTACTGCGCCGGTGAACGGCGGTCTGGGGGCGGCGGCGCTGAAGCGGCGCTTGGAGCGGCGGCCGAAACGGCGGCGCCCCCGCCGAGGGGGATGGCGGGGGCGGTACCGGGAGCCGCGGGGCGGCCGGGACAGGCGGTCTCAGGAGGCTCGCACGGCGGAGATGTCCAGGGTCAGCTTGACCTTCTCGCCGATCAGCACGCCGCCGGTCTCCAGCGCGGCGTTGTAGGTCAGGCCCCAGGTGGTGCGGTCCACCGTGGTGCCGCCCTCGAAGCCGACCCGGTTGGCGCCGTACAGGTCGGTGGCCGCGCCGGTGAACTCCAGGTCGAGGACGACCGGGCGGCTGGTGCCCTTGATGGTCAGGTCGCCGTGCATGCGGTAGGTGTCGCCGTCGATCTGCTCGGCGGAGGTCGACTTGAAGGTGATCTCCGGGAAGGTGGTGGCGTCGAAGAAGTCGCCGGTGCGCAGGTGCTCGTCGCGCTGGGCCTGGTTGGTGTGGATCGAGGCGACCTTGATCACCAGCTCGGCGGTGGACGCGGTCGGGTTGGCGCCGTCCAGGTGCAGCTTGCCCTCGTACTCGGTGAACTCACCGCGGACGTTGGTGACCATCGCGTGCCGGACCGCGAAGCCGATCTTCGAGTGGGTGGAGTCGATCGTGTAGTCGCCGGTCAGGTGGGCCAGGTCCGGGCCCTGGACGGTGGCGACCGGGGCGGCGGTGGCGGTGGTGTTCTTGCTGCGGTTGAAGATGCCCATGGCTTCTCTCCTTTGCGAGGGTCGAAGCCATTTGTTGAGGCTTCAACTTGTTGGTGACTTCACCGTACCCCGGTCTGGTTCAAGTTTCAACCATGAAGTCCAAGATTGAACCAACTGGATGGATCCCTCGGTTTTCCCCAGCCTGTGGAGAGCGGTGGAAAACCGGGTGACCCGCTCCCGGGGGTGCTCGCAACACCTATCGTGGAAGGCTCAGCCACTCCTGTCTCCGGAGGCCCCGTCCCGATGTACGTCCTGCACGCGCTGTGGCGGGCCGATGGCCGGCTCGCGGCGTGGGCGGAGGATGCGGCGGCGTTCACGGGGCGGGCCGTACAGGGGGCGCGGCACCCGTACGCGTGCTCGGCGAGCGAGGTGGCGGGGCTGCTCACCGCTACCGGCCCGGGGCCCGCGTACCTCGCGGAGCGGGGTGCCGAGCGGTGGGTGAGTCTGCGGTTGCCGACCCTGGGCTCGCGGCCGACGCCGTCCCCGGAGCTGCCGGTGGGGGCGACCGCGAAGGGCCTGGCGTTGCAGGCGTGGCGGGTGCCGGCGCTGCTGTTCGACCGGACCGAGGCGGCGCAGCTGCTGGGTGAGCTGTTCGACCCGTACTGGCCGGGGACCACCGTCGAGCTGCCCGGAGGCCGGACGGCGGAGCTCGCGTACGGGGCGTCGTTGCGATGGCTGACGGCGGTGCACGACCTGGCGTGGCGGCTGGTCGGGCGGGGCCGGGTGCTGCCCGCGCTGGTGGCGGAGGCCGGCGGGTGGGCGGCGCGCTGGCGTCCCGCGCCCGATGGTCCGGCGCAGCGCGAGGCCGCCGCCCTCGCGGCGGGGTGCCCGCCGATCGCCCGCGCCGAGGACGGTGTCGAACGCACCGGCACGGCCCTGTTCACCACCATCCTGGACGCCCTCACCGACCACGAGACCCGCACCGCACTGAACTCCGAGACACCTCCCCGGCTCGGCTCCGAGACACCGCCCCGGCTGGGCACCGGCCCGGAGGCCTGGCTCGCCGCCCTCCGCAGCGCCGACCCGCGCCTGCCCACCCCGCCCGACCCCGAGCCGGCGGCAAGGCTCGCGGCGTGGAGCGCGGGAACGGAGCCCGCCGGTGAGGTCCGCCTCGCGTTCCGGCTGGCAGAGCCGCTGGGTACCGCGCCGGGCGATCCGGACGGTGCCGCCCCGGACGAGAACTGGCGCCTGGACGTGCTGGCCGGGCCCGTGGACCGGCCTTCGCTGCTGCTTCCGGCGGCCGAACTCTGGTCGGACGGACCGGCGTTCGCCGCGCTGGCGCGCAGTCTCGGCGACCCGGTGGAGGCGTACCTCGCGGAGCTCGATCGCGCCGCCCGGCTCTGCCCCGACCTGCGCGCGGCGCTCCACCGCACCCGGCCCACCGGCGTCGATCTGGACCGGGCCGGCGCGCTCGCGTTCCTGCGGGACACCGCCCCGCTGCTGACCGCCGCCGGGTACGGCGTGCTGCTGCCCGCGTGGTGGCGTCGCCGGCCGCGCCTCGGCCTGGCCGCCACCGCGCACAGTGGCCCGGCGTCCGGTGCGGTGAAGCGTGCGGCGCAGGCCGACCGGGATGCCGTGCTGGACTTCCGCTGGCAGCTCGCGGTCGGTGAACAGCCGCTCACCAAGCAGGAGTTGGATGAGCTCGCCGGTGCCCAGCAAGGCCTGGTCCGGCTGCGCGGCCAGTGGGTGGAGGTGGACGCGGCTCAACTCGCGGCCGCCCTGCGATTCCTGGCCGCCCGCCGGGACGATCCGCAGCTGGACGCCGCGACGCTGTTGCGGCTCGCCCTGGACGACGACGCGGTGGTGGACGGCCTGCCGGTCACCGTGGTGCACGCCGACGGCCCGCTCGGCGACCTGCTCGCCGGCCGCCTCGGCCGTCTCCCCGGCGCTCACCGCACCCCGCCCCCGCCGGGCTTCGCGGGGTCCCTGCGCCCGTACCAGGAACGGGGGTTGGCCTGGCTGGACGCCCTCGGCCGACTCGGGCTCGGCGCGGTGCTGGCCGACGACATGGGCCTCGGCAAGACCGTGCAGACGCTCGCCCTGCTGGCCCTGGAGCACGCCCGCGGCGCCCGCGGCCCCGTCCTGCTGGTCTGCCCGACCTCGCTGGTCGGCAACTGGCAGCGCGAGGCGGCCCGGTTCGCGCCCGCCCTGCGCGTGCAACTGCACCACGGCCCCGACCGCACCGCCCCCGACCCGGCCGCCGACCTGGTGATCACCACGTACGGGGTGCTCCAGCGGGACGCCGCGGCGCTGCGCGCGATCCGCTGGCGGCGGGTGGTCGCGGACGAGGCCCAGCACATCAAGAACCGCTCGGCGCGGCAGTCCCGGGCGATCCGCTCGCTGCGCTCCGGCCCGCGGATCGCGCTCACCGGCACGCCCGTGGAGAACCGCCTCGCCGAACTGCACGCCGTTCTGGACTTCGCCAACCCCGGCCTGTTCGGCACCGCCGAGTCGTTCAAGGAGCGTTGGGCCGTCCCGGTCGAGCAGTCCGGCAACCGGGCGGTCGCCGCCCAACTCCAGCGGCTCACCGGCCCGTTCCTGCTGCGTCGCCTGAAGAGCGACCCTGAGATCGGTGAACAGCTGCCCGCCAAACAGGAGTTCACCGTCCGCTGCAACCTGACGCCGGAACAGGCCGGGCTCTACCAGGCGGTGGTCGCCGAACTGCTGCGCCGCCTGAACGGGGTACGCGGGGTGGAGCGCAAGGGCGCGGTGCTGGCGGCCCTCGGCCGGCTCAAGCAGGTCTGCAACCACCCCGCCCAACTCCTGCACGACCACTCGCCGTTGGGCGGCCGCTCGGGCAAGGTCGAGCGTCTGGTCGCGCTGCTGGGGGAGGCCCTGGCGGAAGGCGACCGGACGCTGGTGTTCACCCAGTACGCCGAGTTCGGCGCGCTGCTCCAGCCGCACCTGCGCCGCCGGCTCGGCACCCAGGTGCTGCACCTGCACGGCGGGCTGTCCGCGCCGCGCCGGCAGGAACTCGTCGATCGCTTTCAATCCCCGGACGGGCCAGGGGTGTTCGTGCTGTCGCTGAAGGCCGGCGGGACGGGCCTCAATCTGACCGCCGCCAACCAGGTGATCCACCTCGACCGCTGGTGGAACCCCGCCGTCGAGGACCAGGCCACCGACCGCGCCCACCGGATCGGCCAGCACCGCGAGGTCCAGGTCCGCCGCCTGGTCTGCGTGGGCACCGTGGAGGAGCGGATCGCCGAACTCCTCCAGGCGAAGCGCGAGTTGGCGGACGCCGTGGTCGGCGTCGGCGAACAGTGGCTGACCGAACTGCCCGCCGAGCAGCTGCGCGAACTGCTCACCCTCTCCGCCGACGCCGTGGGGGAGTGACCGCCGTGACCGACAGCCCCGGCTCCGACCGCCCCGGCGACTCCGACCGCCCCCTCGACCAGTGCCTGAACGCCTTCTGGCAGGGCGAGTTCACGCTCCGCCCGCCCGACGCGCCGACCGAACGCCCGGACCCGGCCCTCGACCACCTCGGCCCGAGCGGCCTGACCGTCCGCGGCCGCGACCTGGCGGAGCTGCTGGCCCCCGACTATCGCCGCCTGGTGGAAGGCAGTTGACGCCTCAGCCCAGGAACTCGCCCACCAGCCGGGCGAATTCGGCGGGCGTCTCGACCCAGGGACGGTGCCCCACGCCCTCCAGCACCTCCAGCCGGGCCGCCGGATGGAGCGCGGCCGCCAGCCGGGCCGGAGCGGTACCGATCATCCCGTCCAGCTGCCCCGCCACCATCAGCACCGGCACGTTCACCGGGGCGGCCTCACCCGCACCCGCGTAGAACGCCGCCGCATCCACGGAGCGACCGGCGCCAGCCCCGGGGCGAACGCCTCCGCGCGCGCCCGATCGTCCCAACTCCCCCAGAAGAACGGGGTGATGCGCGCCATCAGCTCCGCCGGATCGCCCTCCCCGGCGGCCGGCAGTGCCGCCGCCCGAGCCGCGTCCTCGTACCAGGGCTGATCGACGCGGGCCGCCCGGATCGCCGCCGGCTCCGCCTCGTCCGGCTCCCGGGCACCCCGCCCGACCGGCGTCACCAGCACCAAGGACCGTACCCGGTGCGGGAATTCGGCGGCGTAGCGCTGCGTGGTGAGGGTGCCCGCGGAGTGGCCGAGCAGATCGAAGGACTCCAGCCCAAGGTGCTCGCGCAGCGCCTCCACGTCCTTCACCTGCTCGCCGAACGCGCAGCTCGCCCGGTCGGCGGGCTCGGCGGAGCGGCCGCTACCGCGCGGGTCGAGCCGGATCAGCCGCCGCTGTGCGTCCAGACCGCCGAGGCGGCCCAGGTAGCGGGCGTCCGCGCCCGGACCGCCGGGGATCGCCACCAGCGGTGCGCCGTAGCCGAGTTGCTCGTGGTGCAGGGCCCGTTCCGTCGTGCGCCTGAAAGATCGCCATGCGGCGGCTGGTGCCACGCGTCGGACCGGGCCCGCCCGGAATTCCGCGCCTCGGTCAGATCAGCCCGTGACCGCGCAGCGCCACCCGCAGCCCGGTCGCTCCCCGGTAGTGGTGGCCGTGCATCCCGAGGGCCTCGGCGGCGGCCGTGTTGCCGGCGCTGTCGTCCACGAACAAGCATGCGGTGAACGGCACTTGGGCCCGCTCGGCCGCTGCCAGATAGACACGCTCGTCAGGCTTGGCGGCACCCAGGCGCGCGGTGTTGACCACCGCGTCGAACGCGGCGTCCAACCCGAGCGCGGCCAGGTCCGCCTCCAGCCGGGTGGTCCCGTTGGACACCAGCACCACCGGCACGCCACGCCGCACTTCGGCGAGCAGCCCCAACACCTCCGCATCCACCCAGGACGCCTGCCGCCCCCACGCCGCGACCACCTCACCCGCCCGCGCCACCGACCCGCACACCCCGGCCAGGTCTCCCGCGACGGCAGCCCGCCACTGCTCGTCGGTGACCTGCCCGGTGACGGCGGGCAACAGCCGCCCCGCCCGGAACGCCGCCCCCCCGACGGTGCCCGACGGCAGACCGTACGCCGCGTCCACCCCGGCCAGGTCGGCCCAGATCCGCAGCACCCCGTCCAGATCGCACAGCACCGCACCGATCGTCCGTTCCACCATCCTCAACCCCTCCCCGCAGATGGCAACAGCTCTCCTGTTTCGACAGTACCGGCGGCAGAGCGACAGGCGAGGCGGTCGATAGGTCAAGAGCCCGTGCCCGCCAACTTCGGTGGTACACAGGCTCCTTGGCACTCCGGTGGTGGTGATCAGGCCTGGCCGAAGCGGTCCTGCTTGATCCCGGCGATGAAGGCTGCCCAGGCGTCCGGGGCGAAGTGGAGTTGGGGGCCGTGGGGGTCCTTGGAGTCGCGGACGGTGCCGGGTCGGGCGTCGTTGACCTCGATGCAGTCCCCGTTGTTGCCGCCGCTGTGGGACGACTTCCGCCAGTTCTCGTTGGCCGTGGGCATGTGGCTACTCCTCGGGTGCGGATCGATCGGGGGCTTTCGGTGGTGGTCAGGCCTGGCCGAAGCGGTCCTGCTTGATCCCGGTGATGAAGGCTGCCCAGGCGTCCGGGGTGAAGTGGAGTTGGGGGCCGTGGGGGTCTTTGGAGTCGCGGACGGTGCCGGGTCGGGCGTCGTTGACCTCGATGCAGTCCCCGTCGTTGCCGCCGCTGTAGGACGACTTCCGCCACCGCTCGGGCCGGCCTTGCTGGTCAGTCCTGGCCATTCGCGTACTCCTCCGCTGCCGACTCGATCAGGGTCAGGGACGCCTCCGGAGAAAGCGCGGCGGCCCTCACGAGATCGAAGGATAGCGCGCACTTGGAAGTCGCGGACGGATCGTCAAGTAGTGTGCCTACATGGGGCCCTTCGATGTATGCCACGGGAGGGGCGTCGGCGAAGGTCATGAGGAGCAGAGTCCCTTCGAGGAGCGCATGGGCGCCCGCCGAGAACGGCAGAACCTGCACGATGATGCGGTTCTCCCGGATCAGGCCGGAAATGAAGGAGAGCTGCTCGGCCATCACGGCCGCGCCACCGACCGGACGGCGGATCGTGGTTTCGTCCATGACCACCCACAACAGCGGGCTGGTTGGACCGTCCAAGATCTGCGCCCGGTCCATTCGCAGGCTGACGCGCTCGGAGATGTCCGATGCTGAGCGCAGGGGCTGAGCCGAGCGGAAGATGGTTCGCGCATACTCCGGTGTCTGAAGTAGCCCGGGCACGATGGCCGATGCGTAGGTGCTGATCGTCTTCGCCAACGGCTCAAGTTCGAGGGCTGCCGTGAAGTATTCGGCGAAGCGCGAACGACTGGCCAGCCGGTACAGGCGGGTGAAGTGTCCGTCCGTCCCGAGCGCGGCATCGAGCCGCTCGGACAGGTCTTCTTGCGGTCGGCGGATGGCCGACTCGATCTGGCCGATGTACGCGCCGGAGAAGAACAGCATCTCGCCCAGCGCCTCCTGGCTGAGGCCCCGGGCCTCGCGAAGGCGGCGGACCTCCGCGCCGTAGAACGCTCTGGGCGATTCGGACGGGTCGAGCGGCTTGGGGCTGGCCATGCGTCAGTTCCTCTGGCGTGCAGGGTGGTTGTTGGGCTCCGAGATCTGTTCAGCGTACGGCCGGGTGCCGATTCTTAATGGCAGAACGCAGCCAAGCAGGAACGGAGAGTGCGCCGATGAGCGTCTGCGTCGGGACCGGCGGGGGAGGCGGCAGGTGAGTAACCCGTTCTTCCGGCTCGGTGGTGACGAGCCGACGGAACTCCGTCCGAAAGGCTGGAAGTTGGGCAGGTGCTGGGTCTGCCGCCGCGATGGTGTGGTCTCCCCGGCGCTGAGCTTCGACCAGGGGGTCGGCGAGGGGCCCGTGTCGCTGCCGATCTGCCCGGACTGCGTGGGCCGCGCGGCCCGTCACGTGCACCGTGCGTGCTTGCGGGCGAACCTCGTGCGAACCGACACCGAGGGCCCGAAGCCGGATGACTCATGACCCACGACATGGCCGATCGCGACCTGGCTGCGCGGGCTCGGCAACTGGCCCACGCGCTTCGGGAGCTGACGGGCGGGCAGGCGGCGATCACCCCGTCCCGGAGGGGTGGACTGCGCGTGACGCTCCGGGTGACGGCGCAGCCCGACCAAGCCCTCGCCGAGGCGGTGGCCCGGGTGCTCGCCCGGGGTGATCGGTTCGGGCACAGCAGGAGTCGGCGGTGGGAGCGGTTGTGGGCGGAGATCGACCCGCTGCCGGAAAGGGAAGTGGCGCAATGAGTCTGATCGAGTTCTATCCTGCCGGATTTCTCGGCCTGGACTGGAAGGCGGCGAGCGAGGACGTCGAAGGCGTTCTGCTCGCCGAGACGGGCGACGGCGTTGCCATCGCCCGGGCGACCGACCCGCGCAAGGTGCTGGTCCTCGACCCGGACGAGTGGGACGACCTGCTGCGCGCGGCCAAGTCCGGCTGGTTCGACGGCTTCCTGGGCGGCGGAGTGCTCTGCAAGTCCCCCCGGAGCCACCGCACGGGCTGCCCGCCGGAAGGCGAGGGGCGCGCGGCACTGCGCCCCAAGCCCGAGCTGTGACGCCCGCACACCTGCACGGCGTTGTCCTGCCTGGGCGAGGGTCCGCTTCAATGCCTGGTCGCGGACGAGTACACCTGCGCCAACCGCCCGACCGCTCCGGATCCCGGCCGCGTGCGGCCGCTAGCGATGTGCTTGCAATAGCAAGCGTTGGGGTGCAGACTGCCCGTATGGCATCACTGAACGTGGGCTCGCTCGGCGAGTACATCCGGGAGCAGCGGCGGAACGCGCAGTACTCACTGCGGCAGCTGGCCGAGGTCGCCGGGGTGTCCAACCCGTACCTGAGCCAGATCGAGCGCGGGCTGCGCAAGCCCAGCGCGGAGATCCTTCAGCAGATCGCCAAGGCGTTGCGGATCTCGGCGGAGACGCTGTACGTACAGGCCGGGATTCTGGAGGAGCGGGACGAGCAGGGGCCGGGGCTGCGGGCCGCGATCCTCGCCGACCCGCAGATCAACGAGCGGCAGAAGCAGGCCCTGCTGGCGGTGTACGAGGCCTTCCTGAAGGAGAACCAGGCCGCCGCCGCTCACCCGACCGACCCCGCGTGACCCGACCGCACGGGCGCACCCGACCTGAAGGATTCGACATGCCGATCAGCGACGAACTCAAGAAGACCCTCACCGACCCCACCCCGCTGTACGCCCTGGCCGGCGCCGGCGACCTGGCCTACGAGAAGCTGCGTGAAGTCCCCGGCCAGCTGGAGGCGCTCGCCGCCGACCGCAAGGGCACCCAGGACAAGGCCGCCGCCGCCCTGCAGGACGCCGGCAGCAAGCTGGTCGAGGCGCAGGCGAAGGTCACCGGCGCGGTCACCGCGCTGCCCACCGACGTGAAGGAACTCCAGGCCAAGGCCCAGGAGTTCGCGATGCAGCAGGTCGGCCGGGCGCTGGAGTTCGCAGTCAAGGCCAAGGAGGTCTACGACGAGCTCGCGGTCCGCGGCCGCACCGTGGTGGACGCCGCGAGCACCCGCCAGCAGGGCTCCGGCCCGGTCGTCGAGGCCGAGGTCGAGGAGCTCGTGCTGACCGAGGTCGTGGTGGACGAGCCCGCCGCCGAGTCCAAGCCCGCCGCGAGTAAGCCCGCCCGCGCCCGCAAGGTCCCCGCCGACTCCCAGTGACGAGCGGCCGGCGGCAAACTGCGGGGAACGGCACATCGCCGAAGGCCGTTGATCCGGGCAGTGTCCGTGCCAGGATGAGAGCGAGAGTGAGGAGCACCAGGTGCAGATCTTGTACATCGATCTCCTGAACCCCTTCTGGTGGCTGGCCACGGCGATCATCGGCTACAAGGTGTTCGCGTTCGCGGACGCGGCGATCCGCCGTGACGACGCGTACCGTGCCGCCGACAAGAAGACCAAGGGGTTCTGGCTGGTCGTGCTCGGCCTGGCCCTCGGCGCCGACCTGCTGTTCGGCGCCAACCCGCTCACCGGCCTGCTCACGCTGGCCGGCCTGGTCGCGGCGATCGTCTACGTGGTGGACGTCCGCCCCGCGATCAAGCTGCTCACCGACGGCCGCGGTCGCGGCCGCAACCCCGGGCCCTACGGCCCCTGGTGAGTCACCGGGCACAGGACTGAAGCAACAGGAAGGGGCGGCCCCGCACGGGGCCGCCCCTTCCTGCATGTCCGGCAGGCCGTCAGCCCATGATCACCGGGACGGGGTTGCGCTCCAGCAGCAGCACCGCGACATCGTCGGTCAGCGCCCCGCCGTTCAGCTCCTCGACCTCGGCGATCGCCGAGTCCACCAGCCGGCCCCGGGTCAGCCCGGCGGCCTGGTGGTCGGCGATCAGCTCGATCAGGCCCTCCTGACCCAGCCGCGGCGAACCCGCCCCGACCTTCCCCTCGACCAGCCCGTCGGTGTACAGCAGCAGCCGCCAGCCCGGGCCGAGCTCCAGCCGCAGCGCCGGCCAGACGGACTGGGTGGCGTCGCACGGCAGCAGGCCCAGCGCGGGGCCGGCCTGCTCGGACGGCAGCAGCACGGGGGCGGCGTCCGGCCCGAGCAGCAGCGGCGCGGGGTGCCCGGCCAGGAACAGCTCCGCGGACTCCGGCGCGCCCTCCGCGCCGGGCCCGTCCAGCACCACCATGCAGAGCGTCGCGAAGATCTCGTCGCTGCGCCGCTCGTGCTCCAGCACGTGCTGCAGGGTGGTCAGCAGGTGCTGGCCGCTGAGCCCGGCGAACACCAGGGTCCGCCACGCTATCCGCAGCGCCACGCCGAGCGCGGCCTCGTCCGGGCCGTGGCCGCAGACGTCGCCGATCACCACGTGCACCCGGCCGTCCTTGGTGCGGACGGCGTCGTAGAAGTCGCCGCCGAGCAGGGCGCGGCGGCGGCCCGGCCGGTAGCGGCGGGTGAAGGCCAGGCCGGCGCCGTCCAGCAGCGGGGTGGGCAGCAGGTGGCGCTGGAGGCGGGCGTTCTCCTGGCCGCGGATCTCCGCCTCCACCAGGCGGCGCTGCGACTCGTCGGCGCGCTTGCGTTCCACCGCGTAGCGCAGCGCGCGGGCCAGCAGCGGTCCGGCGGTGTCCTGCCGGACCAGGAAGTCCTGGGCGCCGGCGGCCACCGCGGCCGCGCCGAGTTCGGCGCCCGCGGTGTCGGTGAGCACCACCACGGCGGTGTGCGGGGCGCGCTGCAGCAGTTCGCGCAGCCCGTCCAGGCCGTCGTTGCCGGACGGCAGTTCGGCGGGCGCGCCGAGGTCGAGCAGCACGCACTGGAACTCGGGGTGGCGCATGCCGCGCCGGCCGTTGCCGGGCGGCGGCAGCACGGACAGCGCCTCGCGGATGCCGTCCACCCGGTGCAGTTCGGCGTGTCCGCCGAGTTCCCCGGCCAGCGACTCGAACAGCCGGTGCTCCGGCCCGTCGCCCTCGATCACCAGCACCCGGAAGTTCGCGGCCGAGGCCCGGGCCGGCTCGGTGCCGCCCTGAACGCCGCCGCCCTGAACGGCGCCGCGCGGATGCGGTATCGGCGCGGATCCGGTGGTTCGGTGACGGCGCTGCTGCGCGCCGTGCCGGCTCTGACTGCGCTCGGCGGCCCCGGCGTCATTGGTCGCGTCGGGTGCCCGCCCGTCTCCCGTAGCGGGCATCGGTCGGTCCTTCCTTTCCCCGACAGGCCAACGGCCGGTGTCCGTCCACGGTGCCCGTGTGGCACCGGGCATCGGGGAGCTTCCCGCGACCATAACGTGATCTCCGAGGATTTCTTCGCCTGAGCGGCGCCGATGTGGTTATTGCCACGCTTCCGGTGGCCTTGTTCCGTAGGGTTTCCGCCACTGCAGAACCGGAGTTGACGGGAGTTGAGCAGCGGTGACGCGGATCACGCTGGTGCAGGGTGACATCACGGATCAGCTGGTGGACGCGGTGGTGAACGCCGCCAACAGTTCACTGCTGGGCGGCGGCGGGGTGGACGGGGCGATCCACCGCAAGGGCGGGCCGGAGATCCTCGCCGAGTGCCGGAAGCTGCGCGCCTCGCACTACGGAAAGGGCCTGCCGACCGGCCGGGCGGTGGCGACCACGGCGGGCCGGCTCCCGGCGCGCTGGGTGGTGCACACGGTGGGGCCGGTCTTCCGGGCGGAGGACCGCGAGCAGCGCACCGAGCTGCTGGCCTCGTGCTATCGGGAATCCCTTCGGGTGGCGACGGAACTGGGGGCGCGGACGGTGGCCTTCCCGGCGATCTCCGCCGGGATCTTCGGCTGGCCGCCGGACGATGCCGCTCGGATCGCCCTGACGACCGTGGCCGAGCAGGAGCCCGACCTGGACGAGGTGCGTTTCGTGCTGTTCGGTGCCGAGATGTACGAGGTGTTCGCGCGAGTGCGGGACGAGCTGGCGGGGTAGTTCGAAGCAGGGGGCGCTGAGTGGCGCTCGGGAGGCGCGCGACGGCGCATTCGAGCGCTCCCATGGTGACCCGCCCTGCCGTCAACACGCCAGGGGTATTCGATAACTCGTTCGAGTGAACTGCTGAACTGATGCCCGGATCGGCCGCGCCGACCGGGCACGGCGCCCGAACAGGCCGGCTCAGCGCGGCGCCAGCGCCGCCCAGTCCACCGTCAGCTCGCCCTGCCGCCGCCGGGCCGGCACGTCCCGCAGCGGCCAGTCCGCGGCCAGCGCCGCGCACGCCGCCACCCAGCGCTGCCGCGCCCCGAACGCCCCCAGCGGCGCGGCCGCCGCCCACGCCCGGTCGAAGTCCCGCAGGAAGGAGTGCACCGGCCGCCCCGGCACGTTGTGGTGGATCAGCGCCTTCGGCAGCCGCTCCGCCAGGTCCGAGGGCCGCTCCAGACTCCCCAGCCGGGCCGCGAAGGTCACCGTCCGCGGCCCCTCCGGGCCCAGCGCCACCCACACGTGCCGCCGCCCGATCTCGTCGCAGGTGCCCTCCACCAGCAGCCCGTCCGGAGCCAGCCGCCCGCACAGCCGCGACCACACCTCGGCGACCTGGTCCTCGTCGTACTGCCGCAGCACGTTCGCCGCCCGGATCAGCTGGGCCCGCGCCCCGCCGGGCAGCGGCACCTCGAAGCCGCCGCGCCGGAACTCCAGCAGCGGCGGGTCGGCCATCGGCAGCGCCGCCGCCACCCGGGCCGGGTCGATCTCGATCCCCACCACCCGGACGTCCGCCCGCACCGCCCGCAGCCGCGCCGCCAGCTCCACCGCCGTCCACGGCGCCGCCCCGTACCCCAGGTCCACCGCGACCGGCGGCTGCACCGCCGCGCGCAGCGCCCGCCCCGTCGTGTACGCGATCCAGCGGTCCATCCGCCGCAGCCGGTTGGTGTTCGTCGTCCCCCGAGTGATCGTCCCCACCGGCCGGCTCGACCGGCCCCGGGACAACGGCATGTCGCTTGCGGCCATGGTCACCAAGCCTACGCAGCGCCCGCCGGGCTCCCGGACGCCCGGTCCGGGCCGCCTGTCCCGCACCGGGAAGGTCGCCGGGAAGGTCGCCGGGAATACGGGGACGCGACGATGCGGTTGGCATGCTTGACGTGACTACCGCCCGCAGCTCCCGGCCGCGGGCGGCGGTGCGTGAACAGACCGAAACCGGTGCGGACGCAGCAGCGCCGCCGACGCAGCGACGGGCAGTGCCCAGGGAGGCTTCCGCAGGTGACCCACCACCTCGTCCGCACGCCCCGCGGGGAGTCGCGGTCGGCCGCAGCCCTTCCGCACCCGCGCCGTCCCCGCCGGATCGCGATGCTGAGCGTCCACACCTCGCCGCTGCACCAGCCGGGCACCGGCGACGCCGGCGGGATGAACGTGTACATCGTCGAGCTGGCCAAGTGCCTCGCCGACCTGGACATCGAGGTCGAGGTGTTCACCCGGGCGATCAGCTCGGACGACGCGCCGACCGTGCAGCTCGCCCCCGGCGTGCTGGTGCGGCACGTCACGGCCGGCCCGTTCGAGGGCCTGCTCAAGGAGGACCTCCCCGCCCAGCTGTGCGCGTTCACCCACGGCGTGCTGCGCACCGAGGCCGGCCACCGCCCCGGGTACTACGACCTGGTGCACTCGCACTACTGGCTGTCCGGCCAGGTCGGCTGGCTGGCGGCCGAGCGCTGGGGCGTGCCGCTGGTGCACACCATGCACACCATGGCGAAGGTGAAGAACGCGGCGCTCGCCGCGGGCGACACCCCGGAGCCGGCCGCGCGGGTGATCGGCGAGACCCAGGTGGTCGGCGCGGCCGACCGGCTGATCGCCAACACCGCGGAGGAGGCCGCCGAGCTGGCCCACCACTACGCGGCGCGCCCCGAGCAGCTGGCCGTGGTGCACCCGGGGGTGAACCTGGAGGTGTTCCGGCCGGGCGACCGCGCGGCGGCCCGCCACCGGCTCGGCCTGCCGCAGGACGCCGCGGTGCTGCTGTTCGCCGGCCGGATACAGCCGCTGAAGGCGCCCGACGTGCTGCTCAAGGCGGTCGCCCGGCTGCTGGAGCGCCGCCCGGAGCTGCGCGAGCGGCTGGTGGTACCGGTGGTCGGCGGCCCGTCCGGCACCGGCCTGGCCCGCCCCGAGAGCCTGCACAAGCTGGCCGCCCAGCTCGGCATCAACGACGTGGTGCGGTTCCGCCCGCCGGTCGGCCAGCGGCAGCTCGCCGACTGGTACCGCGCGGCGACCGCCCTGGTGATGCCCTCGTACAGCGAGTCGTTCGGCCTGGTCGCGCTGGAGGCGCAGGCCTGCGGCACCCCCGTGGTGGCGGCCGCCGTCGGCGGCCTGCCGGTCGCGGTCCGCGACGGCCTGACGGGCACCCTGGTCCCCGGGCACGACCCGGACGCCTGGGCGCAGGCGCTGCTGCCGTACGTCACCGACCCGGCGCTCGCCCGCGCCCGCGGTGAGCAGGCCGCCCGGCACGCGGCGGCGTTCGGCTGGCTGACGGCGGCCGGCTCCACCGCCGACGTGTACGCGGACGCGATGGCCGCGGCCCGCCCGGCGCACCGCCTCTGACGGCAGCTCACTGGGGAGCGCACCGTGACCGGGGCGACACCCCGCCGCGGCGGGCGGCCGGTCAGTGCGATGGCCGCGGCCCGCCCGGCGCACCGCCTCTGACGGGAGCTCACCGGGGAGCGCACCGTGACGGGGGCGACACCCCGCCGCAGCGGGCGGCCGGTTAGCGTGGGGGCATGGCCGCCAAGGACGACGCACTTCCCCTTCTCCGTGCCGCGCTCGACGAGGCCGGTGTGGCCTGGGAGCCGGCCGCCACCGACCCGTACACGCTGGTCGCCACGCTGCCCGGCACCCGCAAGCTGTCCACCGCCTGCGCGCTGCGGGTCGGCGACCACACCCTGTCGGTGAACGCCTTCGTGATCCGCCGCCCGGACGAGAACCACGAGGGCGTGTACCGCTGGCTGCTGGAGCGCAACACCCGGCTGTACGGGGTGGCGTACGCGATCGACCGGCTCGGCGACATCTACCTGGTGGGGCGGCTGCCGCTGGAGGCACTGACCGCCGAGGCGGTGGACCGGCTGCTGGGCACCGTGCTGGAGAACGCCGACGAGCCGTTCAACACCCTGCTGGAGCTGGGCTTCGCCACCGCGATCCGCCGCGAGTGGGAGTGGCGCACCAAGCGCGGCGAGTCCACCCGCAACCTCAGCGCCTTCGCACATCTGGCGAGCGAGAACCCGCCCACCGGCAGCTGAGCCCGGTATCCTCCCGCCCGGGGAGGAAACCGATGGATGCTGAACATGCTGCCGCACAACGGAAGTTGGAGTGGCTGGGGGTAGAACTCGACAGGGAGCTGGTGGAGCGCCGCCGCCGCCGGGACTGGGACCGCCGGCGGGCGCTGAGCCTGCAACTGGCCACCGTCAGCCTGTCCGCGCTGGTCACCGTGCTGCTCGGCCTCAAGGTCGGCGAGCCGCTGGCGAGCCAGCTGGCCGACGTGGCGCTGATGTGCGGAGCGCTGGTGACGGTGCTGGCCGCCTGGGCGGCCTTCTTCGGCTACCGGACGCTGTGGATCCAGCGCTCCGACACGGTGCACCGGCTGACCTCGCTGCGCCGCCGCCTCGCCCTGATGAGGGCCGAGTACGGGGACGCCGCCCCCGAGCCGGTGCGGGTGACGCTGCTGGTGGACGAGTACCAGGTGATCCTGGAGGACGACCACGACTCGTGGGTGCGGCTGCGGCGGAACGGCAGCGGCGAGGCGGTGACCTGACGGCCGGGCAGGCCCTGGTCAGACCTCCGCGCCGACCGGCTCGACGGCGGGTGCCACCGCTACGGCGGGCTGCGGCCGACGGCGGCCGATCGGCACGAACGCGAGCGCCGCCAGCGTCCCTGCGGCGGCGCACGCGCCCCACAGCGCCCGGCTGCCCGCGTACTGCAGCAGCAGGCCGCCCGCCGCCGGGCCGAGGAAGGACGCCAGCGACCAGGACAGCGAGTACACGCCCTGGTAGCGGCCGCGGGCCCGGGCCGGGGAGTGCTCGGCGACCAGCGCCATCATGGTCGGCGCGTTCACGATTTCGCCGATCGTCCAGATCGCCACCGTCAGCGCGTACAGCCCGGCGGACGAGCCGGCCACCGCCGTCAGACCGAAGCCCCAGCCGGTCAGCAGCGCGCTCGCCACCAGCAGCGCGGTGCGGTTGCGGCCCTCCATCAGCCTGGTCAGCGGCAGCTGGAGCAGCACGATCAGTACGCCGTTGAGGCTGACCAGCAGGCCGTACTGGGCGGTCGTGATGCCGTGCTGCTCCATGTCGACCGCCAGCGTGGTCGAGCCCTGCTGGTAGATCAGCGCCAGCAGCAGGTTCACCCCGACCACCATCATGAACGGGCCGTCCCGGAACACCGCGCCCAGGCCCACCGTCGGGCCCGACGGCTCCTCGGCCGCCTCCTGCTCGGCGTGCGACAGTGTCTCGGGTACCTTCGCGAACACCACCACCGCGCACAGCAGGGTGGTCAGCGCGTCCAGCAGGAACAGCGTCAGATAGCCGTAACTCGCGATCAGTCCGGCCATCGCGGCGGAGGCGCCGAAGCCGATGTTGATCGCCCAGTAGTTCAGCGAGTACGCCCGCGCCCGGTCGGCGGCCGGCACCAGGTCGGCGATCATCGCCGAGACCGCCGGGCGGGAGGCGTTGTTCGCCAGACCCACCAGGAACGCCACCACCGCGATCGCCACCTGGCCGTGCGTGAAGCCCAGCACCGCCGTGAACACCGCCGTGGACACCTGCGCCACCAGCAGCGTGGGCCGCCGCCCGAGCCGGTCGGTCAGCACCCCCGCACCGAGCGCCGCGATCGCCGAACCCAGCCCGAACAGGCCCGCCACCAGGCCCGCGTAGGACGGCGAATAGCCGCGGTCGGCCGTCAGGTAGATCGCCAGGAACGTCACCACGAAGCCGCCCAGCCGGTTCACCAGCGTGGACGTCCACAGCCACCAGAACTGCCGCGGCAACCCGCCCGCCGCCCTGCGCGCTTCGGACACCAGACGGGCGGAGAGGGGCATGCGGGCTCCCGGAGCGGCGAAAACGGTAAGTTGCAAACCTGTTGATGGCACATTACGGCTGGCATGGACGCCCCGGCCATCGAATTTCCCCCTCCACTAAGCTGGCCCCATGGCTGACACGACCTACCGCTTGATCCTGCTCCGCCACGGCGAGAGCCAGTGGAACCAGAAGAACCTGTTCACGGGATGGGTCGACGTCGACCTCAACGAGAAGGGCGAGAAGGAAGCGGCCCGTGGCGGCGAACTGCTGCTCGCCGAGGACCTGCTGCCGGACGTGCTGCACACCTCGCTGCTGCGCCGCGCCATCCGCACCTCGCAGATCGCCCTGGACAAGGCCGACCGCCACTGGATCCCGGTCCGCCGCAGCTGGCGCCTGAACGAGCGCCACTACGGCGCCCTGCAGGGCAAGGACAAGGCCCAGACCCTCGCCGAGTTCGGCGAGGAGCAGTTCCAGCTCTGGCGCCGCTCCTACGACACCCCGCCGCCGGCCCTCTCCGACGACTCCGAGTACTCGCAGGCCGAGGACGCGCGCTACGCGGAGATCCCCTCCGAGCTGCGCCCGCGCACCGAGTGCCTGCAGGACGTCGTCCGCCGCATGCTCCCCTACTGGTACGACGCCATCGTGCCGGACCTCGCCGCCGGCCGCACCGTCCTGGTCACCGCCCACGGCAACAGCCTGCGCGCCCTGGTCAAGCACCTCGACGGCATCTCCGACGAGGCCATCGCCGGCCTCAACATCCCCACCGGCATCCCGCTCGTCTACGAGCTCGACGCCGACTTCAAGCCGGTCACCCCCGGTGGCCGCTACCTCGACCCCGAGGCCGCCGCGGCCGCCATCGAGGCGGTCAAGAACCAGGGCAAGAAGAAGTAGGACTTCCTCTCCCGATCGGCCCCCTGCCCGGTGCGACGAAGCTCCGGCCCAGGGGGCTGTTCCGTGTCCGGGTTGCCGGGGCGTCAACCGGCGGGCGGGGCAGGGTGGTTCAGACCACCGAGAATGGTTCAGACCATTGACGGCGGTCGGTGGGGCTTCTAGCGTGGGGGCCAATGCCAGCGCGGGCATGCCCAGGCCGGCCGCACCCCCACGCGGCCCCGCGCGTGTCCGCGTTCATGTACTCCATCCACCCCCACGGAGGAGCACCATGCGCAAGCGCAACATCCTGGCGGTCGGCCTCACGGCCGCCGCGGCGATCCTGGCGACGGCGATCCCCGCCGGCTCGCACGGGTACATCACCACCCCGCCGAGCCGGGCCGGCCTGTGCGGGGCGGGCGTGGTGAAGAAGTGCGGCCAGATCCAGTGGGAGCCGCAGAGCGTCGAGGGCCCGAAGGGCTTCCCGGCGGCCGGCCCGGCCGACGGCACGCTGTGCGCGGGCGCGGACCCGCGCTGGGCGCCGCTGGACGACCCGCGGGCCGGCGCCTGGCCGACCACCAAGGTCACGGCCGGTCAGCAGCTGACCCTGACCTGGAGCATCGAGGCGCGGCACGCCACCACGTCGTTCCGGTACTTCCTCACCAAGCCGGGCTACGACGCCACCACGAAGATCACCCGGGCGAACCTCGACCCGACCCCGTTCCTGACCGTGCCGATGGGCGGCAAGCAGCCCCCGGCCACGCTCAGCCACACCGCGACGCTGCCCTCCGGCCGGACCGGCCACCAGGTGATCCTGGCGGTCTGGGACATCGCGGACACCGGCAACGCGTTCTACCAGTGCATGGACGTCACCTTCTGACGCACCGCACGAAGGCATGAGCGAGGGCCGGGCACCAGGTGGTGCCCGGCCCTCGGCCGTGCCGTCAGTGGCCGCCGCCGCAGCAGTCGCCGGTCGCGCCGCCGCACTGGCAGGGTGCGCCGGACTGGCAGCCGCAGCCGCAGCCCGGACCGCAGCCGCAGCCCGCGGCGAGGACCGGCAGCAGCTTCGCCGCGGCCGGGGCGAGCGGGCTCGGCGGGGGAGTGGTCGGGTTGCCGGTCGTCTTCATCGCGCTGAAGCCTCCTCGTCCGGGCGGAGCCGGGCAGCCCGGTGGACGCCCGTCCCTTCGAGTGAAACGCCGCCCCGGCGCGCCGTCAACGGGCGCGCGGAGGCGGGGAGTTCGCGCGGCGTGCGCCCCCAGGAGGGCGCGCTGCGGAAACGATTGCTCGGCGGAGTCCCTTACTCGGCCGAGTCCGCGGTGGCGATGAACTCGTCCACGTGCTCGCCGGTGACCAGGAACACCACGCGCTTGGCGACCGAGACCGCGTGGTCGGCGAAGCGCTCGTAGTAGCGGCCGACCAGGGTGACGTCCACCGCGGTCTCGATGCCGTGGTGCCAGCGGTCGTCCAGCAGGTGCGAGAACAGCTCGCGGTGCAGCGCGTCGATCGCGTCGTCGTCCGCCTCCAGCTCCAGCGCCTTGTCCACGTCCTTGGTGGCGATCACCAGGCCGGCCTTGGCCACCAGACGCTGGGCGAGCTGCCCCATCTCCAGCACGATCGGGTGCAGGTCGTTGGGAACGGCGGTCTCCGGGTAGCGCAGCCGGGCCACCTTGGCGACGTGCCGGGCCAGGTCGCCGCAGCGCTCCAGGTCGGCGCTCATCCGCAGCGAGGTGACCACGATCCGCAGGTCGGTGGCGACCGGCTGCTGGCGGGCCAGCAGGTCGATGGCCCGGTTCTCCAGGTCGTGGTGCAGGTTGTTGATCTTCTCGTCGGCGGCGATCACGCTCTCCGCCAGCTCCAGATCCGCGTCCAGCAGTGCGGTGGTGGCCCGTCCCATCGCCGAGCCGACCAGGCGGGCCATCTCGACCAGTCCGTCGCTGATCGAGTCGAGTTCCTCGTGGTACGCGTCGCGCATTGCGCTCTTCTCCTCCAGTACCGGTGTCGGTGGCGGTGCCGACCGGACGCCCCGCACCGGGCGGCCCGACGCGGGGCCGACCGAACGGACGGCCGCTGCTGGTGGCGCGAATGGTAGCCGCGTCACCGCCCACACGGGCTTGCACGGCCCAGACTGAGCCGTTCCGGCGACCCCCCGCGGCACCGGCGGTGAATCGGCAGCATCGTGAAGGTGAATTCTCGGCAACGCGCGGCCGATGCCTTGATCGCACCCTTACGGAGCCCGCCCGGCCACCATTTACGCTGGCAGACATGGACGTGAACGTGGCCGCCGCCGCTGCCTGCGCCATAGCCGGGCTCGGCGTCGGTCTCACCGCCTCCATCGCCTTCCGCTGGAGCGAGCGCGAGCAGGGCCGGGGCAAGGGCAGCAGCAGCGGCAGGAACCCCGGGCCGGAACCCCTCCAGGAACCGGCCCTGCCGCCCGGCGTGGACACCGTGCTCTCGGTGCTGCGCTCCTGCGCGATCGTGCTCGGCGAGGGCGACGAGGTGGTCAAGGCCTCCTCCGCCGCCTATTCGATGGGCCTGGTGCGCGGCGGCCGGGTGGCCGTGGACCAGATGCTCTCGCTGGCCCGCTCCACCCGCCGGGACGGCGAGATCCGGCAGATCGAACTGGAACTCACCCGCCCCGGGGCCGCCGCCCGGGCCGCCGAACCGCTGGCGGTCTCGGTCCGGGTCGCCCCGCTGGGCTCCCGGCTGGTGCTGGTGCTGGTCGAGGACCGCACCGAGCGCCGCCGGATCGAGGCGATCCGCCGCGACTTCGTGGCCAACGTCTCGCACGAGCTGAAGACCCCGGTCGGCGCGCTCTCCCTGCTCTCCGAGGCCGTCGCGGACGCCTCCGACGACCCGGAGGCGGTGCAGCGCTTCGCCGGCCGGATGCAGGTCGAGGCCACCCGGCTGGCCAGCCTGGTCCAGGAGATCATCGACCTCTCCCGGGTCCAGGACGACCAGTTGAAGGTCGACCCGGAGCCGGTCGCGGTGGACGAACTGATCGCCGAGGCGATCGACCGCTGCCGGCAGACCGCCGCCGCCAAGCAGATCGTCATCGCCGCGGGCGGCACCACCGGCCTGTACCTGGTCGGCAACCGCGGCCAACTGGCCGCGGCACTCGGCAACCTGGTGGAGAACGCGGTGAACTACAGCCCGCCGCGCACCAGGGTGGCGATCGCCACCCGCCGGATCTCCAGCGCCGCGGCGCTGGGCGAGGCGGACGGCGAACTGATCGAGATCTCGGTGACCGACCAGGGCATCGGCATCTCGGAGAAGGACCGCGAGCGGATCTTCGAACGCTTCTACCGGGTGGACCCCGCCCGCTCCCGCCTCACCGGTGGCACCGGCCTCGGCCTGTCCATCGTCAAGCACGTCGCCGCCTCGCACCGCGGAACCGTGTCGGTGTGGAGCGTCGAGGGCCAGGGTTCCACCTTCACACTGCGGCTCCCCGCCGGGCAGGCCCCGGCCGAGGACCGCGCATCCTCAGCAGCACCCACACTTCCTGCCCCGGAGGCCCGATCGTGACCCGTGTACTGGTGGTCGAGGACGAGGAGTCGTTCAGCGACGCCCTGTCGTACATGCTCCGCAAGGAGGGCTTCGAGGTGGCGGTCGCCGCCACCGGGCCCGACGCGCTGGAGCAGTTCGAGCGCAACGGAGCCGACCTCGTCCTGCTCGACCTGATGCTGCCCGGCCTGCCCGGAACCGAGGTCTGCCGCCAGCTGCGGGTCCGCTCCAACGTCCCGGTGATCATGGTCACCGCCAAGGACAGCGAGATCGACAAGGTCGTCGGGCTGGAGATAGGAGCCGACGACTACGTCACCAAGCCCTACTCCACCCGCGAGCTGGTCGCCCGGATCCGCGCGGTGCTCCGCCGCCGCGGCGAGGACGCGAACGGCGACGGCGCCGCCGCCCCCGGCGCGCTGGAGGCCGGCCCGGTCCGGATGGACGTCGACCGGCACGTGGTGACGGTGGACGGCGCCAAGGTCGACCTGCCGCTGAAGGAGTTCGACCTGCTGGAGATGCTGCTGCGCAACGCCGGCCGGGTGCTCACCCGGATGCAGCTGATCGACCGGGTGTGGGGCGCGGACTACGTCGGCGACACCAAGACCCTGGACGTCCACGTCAAGCGCCTGCGGGCGAAGATCGAGCCCGACCCGGGCGCGCCGCGCTACCTGGTCACCGTGCGCGGCCTGGGCTACAAGTTCGAGCCGTAAACCGTCCTTGCGACAGACCGGCGAAGGGGCCCCGCATCGGCGGGGCCCCTTCGTGTGTTGCCCGGTGTCAGTGCGCGGAAGCCGACGGGCTGCCGGCCGGGGCGCTCGGCGAGCCGCTCGCACCGGCGCCGGCGGACGGCGAGGACGCCGCGCCCGGGGAGGCGCTGCCGCTCGGGGAGGCGGGGGCCGAGGACGACGAGGTCTTGGCCTGCGGGCCGAAGCCCTGGTAGTAGCCGACGGCCGGCTGCACGTTGGCGTTGGCGGAGACGTCGCCGGCGCTCTTGAAGCTGAAGGTGGTGTCGGTGTAGCCACCGACCGAGACCTTGGCGTTCGGCACCTGGGCCAGCGCGGCGCCGCCCTTGCCGCCCAGCAGCACCGACTCACCGGCGTGGATGACGATCTGCGAGACCTGCGCGCCGTTCTCGTCGGTCAGCGTGGCAGCGGTGCCGCCGACCTTGACCCCGGTCAGCACCACGTCGCCCTTGGGCGCGGGGTTGGCGATGTTCACGGTGACGGCGACCGGGCCCGTGTACTCGCCGGCCGAACCCTCGGGGGCGACCACGACGATGTTGTTGAGCTTGACCGCGTTGTCGATCGAGGTCGCCGCGTTGTCCGGCTTGATCTGCAGCGTGTCCGCGTCGTTGCCCGCCGCGCAGGCGGACAGCGGGACGATCGCGGCGAGGACGATTGCGGCGGCAGCGCCGCGTCGAAGGCTCCGGCTCACGGCGGCGACTTCTCCTTGGAGGGGACGATCCCACGGAAAAGGGATCACGGTCGGTGGTCGAGGGCCAGACTACCGACCACACATATCCGGGAATCACGGGGTGGCCCCGTGTCGCGGTCCGATCACGATCCGGGCCGCTCGGCGAGTCGGAGGCAAAAACTCAAGATCCAATCATGGTTTCGGGAGCGTGACCAGAGGTTTCGCTGCCCAGGTCAGACCGCCTCCGACCTGCGAGAAGCCCCTGTCGAACACCGGTCGCAGCATGCGACGGGGGTGGTTGTCAAGCCCTGGAACCCGCCCTGACCTGCGAAAACGCCCTTCGGGTCAGCCGAAAAGCGTGTTATTCTGGAAAGCCACGGAAGGGGTCCTGTCACATGACGTTCAAGGTTGGCGACACGGTGGTCTACCCCCATCACGGGGCTGCGCTGATCGAGGCCATCGAAACTCGCCAGATCAAGGGTGTGGACAAGACCTACCTGGTGCTGAAGGTGCAGCAGGGAGATCTGACTCTCCGCGTTCCGGCGGAGAACGCCGAGTTCGTCGGTGTCCGCGACGTGGTGGGCCAGGAAGGCCTGGACCGCGTCTTCGAGGTGCTTCGCGCGCCCTACACCGAAGAACCCACCAACTGGTCGCGCCGTTACAAGGCGAACCTGGAGAAGCTCGCGTCCGGCGACGTGATCAAGGTCGCCGAGGTGGTCCGCGACCTGTGGCGCCGCGAGCGTGAGCGCGGCCTGTCGGCCGGCGAGAAGCGCATGCTCGCCAAGGCCCGCCAGATCCTGGTGAGCGAGCTCGCGCTCGCCGAGAACACCAACGAGGACAAGGCCGAGACGCTGCTCGACGAGGTCCTCGCCTCCTGAGGCCGGACAGCGTCTGGCCCAAACTCGGCTTGATGCAGCGCCCGATGGTGCCCGCAAGGGCGCCTCGGGCGCTTCGCCGTGCCCGGAACGTGCGGTGAACGTGCCTGGAAGGGGGAGGCACGGCGGAGCGGTGGCGGAAGGGACGGCGCGGTTCCACTAACGTGCAGTCAGGAAGGGGGCCTGCCCGCTCGCGAATCCGCGTTCGGCACGGGCCATACCCATCGCGACCAAGGAGCCAAACCTGAACGCCTCAGCACAGCTCGCGGCAGCGGTCGTTCCGGCCGCCGGCCGCGGCGAGCGACTCGGCCCCGGCGCCCCCAAGGCGCTGCGCGAACTCGGCGGCGTCCCGCTGCTGGTGCACGCGGTCCGGGCGCTGGCCCGCAGCCGGGCGGTCGGCCTGGTGGTGGTGTGCGCACCGCCGGACGGCGTGGCGGAGGTCGTCGCGCTGCTGGACAGCCACGGCCTGGACGGCAAGGACGTCCGGGTGGTGCCCGGTGGTGCCAGCCGGCAGGAGTCGGTGCGGCTCGGCCTGGCCGCGATCCCGGCCGGCACCCCGGTGGTGCTGGTGCACGACGCGGCCCGCCCGCTGGTGCCCGTCGAGGTGGTGGACGCGGTGGCCGCCGCCGTCCGGGCGGGCGCCGGGGCGGTGGTGCCGGCGGTGCCGCTGGCCGACACCGTCAAGCGGGTCGAGCCGCAGCCGGCCGGCCCCGAGCCGGTGCTGGACACCCCCGACCGCTCCACGCTGCGCGCCGTGCAGACCCCGCAGGGCTTCGACCTGGCGGGCCTGCTCGCGGCGCACGAGAAGGCCGCCGCCGAGGGCGTCGAGGTGACCGACGACGCCGGGCTGATCGAGCGCTTCGGCGGCCGGGTGGTCGTGGTGCCCGGCCACGAGGAGGCGTTCAAGGTCACCCGCCCGCTGGACCTCGTCCTCGCCGAGGCCGTACTTGCCCGCCGGAGGGCCACCGATGCCTACTGAGAAGACCGCCCCGATCCTGCCGCGGATCGGCATCGGCACCGACGTGCACGCCTTCGAGGCCGGCCGGCCGCTGCGGGTGGCCGGGCTGGACTGGCCGGGCGAGACCGGCCTGGCCGGGCACTCGGACGCCGACGTGGCCGCGCACGCCGCCTGCGACGCGCTGTTCTCCGCCGCCGGGATCGGCGACCTGGGCGCGCACTTCGGCACCGACCGCCCCGAGTGGGCGGGCGCGGCCGGCGTGGCGCTGCTCGGCGAGGCCGCCCGGCTGGTGCGGGAGGCCGGGTTCGAGATCGGCAATGTGGCGATCCAGGTGATCGGCGTCCGCCCGAAGATCGGCAGGCGCCGCGCCGAGGCGCAGGCCGCGCTGTCCGCGGCGGTCGGCGCGCCGGTGTCGGTCTCCGGCACCACCACCGACGGCCTGGGCCTGACCGGCCGGGCCGAGGGACTCGCCGCGATCGCCACGGCGCTGGTCTACGAACGGCCCGCCGCCTAGCCTGAACTGACGGACAGTCAATTCGCTGGTGCGGGAGGAAACATGGGCGTCGGGCTCGACGACAACGTGAGGAAGCTGCTGGACGCGAAGAGCTTCGCGGTGGTCTCCACCGTGCAGCCGGACGGCAGCCCGCAGTCCTCGGTGGTGTGGGTGAAGCGGGACGGCGACGACATCCTGTTCTCCACCGTCCAGGGGCGGCGCAAGCACCTGAACCTGGTGCGGGACCCGCGAATCAGCGTGCTGATCAACCCGGCGGACAGCCCGTACCAGTACTTCGAGGCGCGCGGCGAGGTCACCATGACCACCGAGGGCGGCCGGGAACTGATCGACGAACTGTCCCGCAAGTACCGCGGCCAGGACTACGCGTGGGACGGGCCGGACGCGGTGCGGGTGGTGGTGCGGCTCAGCCCGCGCAAGGTGGTCGCCAACTTCTGAGCGGGGCGCGCCAAGTGGCCGGAAGGTGGCGGGGCACCCCCCGCCGCCCACTACTCTGGACGCTGTGAGCCTTCGCCTGTACGACACCATGACCCGCCAGGTACGCGACTTCGTCCCGCTGGTGCCGGGCTGTGTCTCGATCTACCTGTGCGGTGCCACCGTTCAGGCGCCCCCGCACATCGGGCACATCCGGTCCGGACTCAACTTCGACGTGATGCAGCGGTGGTTCCGCTACCGCGGCTACGAGGTCACCTTCGTCCGCAATGTCACCGACATCGACGACAAGGTGATCGCCAAGGGGCGCGAGCAGTCCACCGAGTGGTGGAAGATCGCGCACGCCAACGAGCGTGCGTTCAACGAGGGTTACGACGCCCTCGGCTGCCTGCCGCCGAGCGCGGAGCCGCGGGCCACCGGCCACGTGCCGGAGATGATCGAGATGATGCAGGGGCTGATCGAACGCGGCCACGCGTACGAGGCCGACGGCAACGTCTACTTCGCGGTCACCACGTACCCGGAGTACCTGGCGCTCTCCAACCAGGAGTTGGAGAACCTGCGGCAGCCCTCCGGCGACAACGAGACCGGCAAGCGCGACCCGCGCGACTTCGCGATGTGGAAGGCCGCCAAGCCCGGCGAGCCGAGCTGGGACACCCCGTGGGGCCGCGGCCGTCCCGGCTGGCACCTGGAGTGCTCGGCGATGGTGCACAAGTACCTGGGCAGCTCCTTCGACATCCACGGCGGCGGGCTGGACCTGATCTTCCCGCACCACGAGAACGAGATCGCCCAGTCCAAGGCGTACGGCGACGAGTTCGCCAACTTCTGGGTGCACAACGCCTGGGTCACCATGAGCGGCGAGAAGATGTCCAAGTCGCTGGGCAACTCGGTGCTGGTCTCCGAGATGGTGCAGCGCTGGCGGCCGATCGTGCTGCGCTACTACCTGGCCGGCCCGCACTACCGCTCGATGATCGAGTACAGCGAGGAGTCGCTGCGCGACGCCGAGACCGCGTTCGCCCGGATCGAGGGCTTCATCGAGCGCGCCGTCGAGCGCTGCGGCATGGTCGACGCCGCGCCCGAGGTGCCGCTGGCGTTCGCCGAGGCGATGGACGACGACCTGGGCGTGCCGCAGGCGCTGGCCGTGGTGCACACCGCCGTCCGGCAGGGCAACAGCGCGCTCGGCGCGGACGACAAGGAGTCCACCGCCGCCCGTCTCGCCGAGGTCCGGGCGATGCTCGGCGTGCTCGGCCTGGACCCGCTGGACGACTTCTGGGCCGGCAGCGGCAACCAGGGCGAGGAGCTCACCGGCGTGGTCGACTCGCTGGTCAAGCTGGTGCTGGAGCAGCGACAGGCGGCCCGCGCCCGCAAGGACTTCGCCACCGCGGACGCCATCCGCGACCAGCTCGGCCAGGCCGGGCTGGCGATCGAGGACACCCCGTCCGGCCCGCGCTGGACGATCAACCAGTAGCCCCTCGGGGCGCGTGGGGGCCGTACCTTTGTATGGGTGCGGCCCCCACGCACGAAGCAGACGCAGAGACAGGAAGTACAGCCATGGCCGGCAACAGCCAGCGCAGGAACCGCCGCAACCCCGGGTCGAAGAAGGGCGCGAGTGTCGGTACCGGCGGCCACAGCCGGAAGGCACTGCAGGGCAAGGGCCCGACGCCGCCCGGCGAGGCCCGCAAGGGGCACCCCAAGCAGCGTGCCGCCAACGCGGCGCTGAAGCGCGAGCGCGACGCCAAGTCCCGGGCCGGCATGCGTCGGGCCGGTGCCGGTTCGCGCAGCGGCCGCGGCGGCGCGGGCGCGGCCGAGCTGGTGGTGGGCCGCAACTCGGTGGTCGAGGCGCTGCAGGGCGGCGTGCCCGCGAACGCGCTGTACGTGCAGCAGTTCATCGACACCGACGACCGCGTCCGCGACGCCTTCCAGGCCGCCAACGAGCGCGGCGTCCCGCTGATGGAGGCCCCGCGCCCGCAGCTGGACCAGATGACCGGCGGCCTGAACCACCAGGGCCTGGTGCTCCAGGTCCCGCCGTACGAGTACGCGCACCCCGAGGACCTGCTGGACGAGGCCGCCAACCTCGGGCAGGACGCGCTGATCATGGCGCTGGACGGCGTCACCGACTCCCGCAACCTGGGTGCCGTGGTCCGTTCCGCCGCCGCGTTCGGCGCGCACGGCGTGGTGATCCCCGAGCGCCGCGCGGCCGGTATGACCGCCGGCGCCTGGAAGACCTCGTCCGGTGCGGCGGCCCGACTGCCCGTGGCCCGAGCCACCAACCTGACCCGCGCGCTGGAGGCCTACCAGAAGGCCGGTCTGATGGTGGTCGGCCTGGCCGCCGACGGCGAGGCCGAGATCGGTGACCTCGACGCGCTGACCGGCCCCGTGGTGATCGTGGCCGGCTCCGAGGGCAAGGGCCTGTCCCGGCTGGTGTCGGAGACCTGCGACCTGCGGGTGCGGATCCCGATGCCCGGCCAGACCGAGTCGCTGAACGCCGGTGTCGCCGCCGGCATCGTGCTGTACGAAGCGGCCCGGCTGCGCGCCAAGCGCTGACGGACCGTCGCGGCGCGTCGTTTTTGTGCGTCAACCGGTCGGGTCCGGTCGGACCCGACCGGATTTCTCATGATCACTTCAAAGCCCCGCCCGGAATCCACCCGGGAGAGTGTCCTCAAGGCCCGTCACCCGGTTAGAGGGGTGTGGACACCAGAACACCTCGGCGTTTCGGGCAGCGCTCCGCGGGGATAGACGACGGCCCGGGCCTCAACACGGTCCGGGTTCCGTCCGACCCGGCGAAGCTCAGCAGCACCCAGGCCAGTTTCCGGGTCAGGCTCTCCGGCCCGGTGACCGCATTGATCGACCGCCCGGCCGGTGCCGCCTTCGGCGACCCGTACAACCTGCAGCACGGCACCCGTCCGCTGGTCACCCCGCAGGTCGTGGTGCCCGCGGCGGCGGTGCCCACGCTGGCCGGGATCACCGCGGCCTCGGTCACCGGCACCGCGCCCCGCCGCAAGCCCCGGGTGGTCACCTGGAGCGGCCAGGCCGCGCCCGGCGACACCGCCGCCACCCAACTGCTCGAAGCCGTCCGGCTGAACACCGTCCCCGCCCCGGCGAAGGCCTTCGCCGAACAGGACACCCAGCAACTGCAGGCCGTCCCCCGGCAGTACGGGGCGGGCGCGGGCTCCGGGGCGGGCGCGGGCTCGGAGGAGTCCTCGCGGGTCGGTGTCGCCGAGCTGCTGGACGAGTCGGTGCGGGTCGGCGGGCACAGCTGGCAGCCCGAGGGCGAGCTGCCCGAGACACCGTCGCTCGGCGAGGGCTCCAAGCACGCCTGGTACCCCGGCCGCCGGGTCGACCTCGGCCTGGTGCTGCTGCCGCTGCGGGTGCTGCTCGGCTCGCTGTCGGTCTACGCCGGGTTCAGCAAGCTGTGCGACCCGGTGTACTTCGACGGCGGCGAGCGCGGCTCGATGATGCGCTGGCTGTCCTCGCTGCACCCCTGGGGGGTCGCCCGGCCGCTGCTGGACTTCGCCATGGCCCACCCGGTCGGAGCGGGCCTCGCGGTCTCCTTCGCGGAAATCGTGATCGGCGTGCTGTCCATCCTGGGCCTGTGGCAGCGGCTCGCCGCAGGCGGTGCGATGGCGCTGTCGGCGGCGCTGCTGTTCACCGTCAGCTGGAAGGCGGTGCCGGCCTACGACACCCCCGACCTGATCTTCCTCGCGGCCTGGAGCCCGCTGCTGATGGCCGGCGCCCCGTTCGCCTCGCTGGACGGCCGGATCGCCCTGGAGGCGTTCCGCCGCCACGGGCCCACCGAACCCGGCGCGGTCCGGCGACGGATGCTGCGCCGCCGCTCGGTGGTCACCGCCGTGGTGGTCGGCCTGACCCTGCTGACCGGCTCGCTGCTGGGCGCCGCCGTCCGTACCGGCCGCACCCAGACACCCGTGCACCCGCCGACGGACTACGGCTCCCCGGTCTGGCCGAGCAACGGACCGTCGCCCTCCCCGGCCGCCTCGACCTCGGCGCCGTCCCAGGGCCCCACCAAGGTCTCGCCCTCGCCCTCTCCCTCGCCCAGCCGCAGCAGCAGCGGCAAGCCCAAGCCGAGTGCCGGCACGTCCGGCAGCTCCAGCCCGGCGCCGCACGCCGGGGCCGGGGCGGGGGGCAGCACCGGCGGCACGAGCGGTTCCGGCGGCGGCACGGGCACCGGCGGCGCCGGAACGGGCGGTGCACCCAGCAGCCCGCGCTCGCAGCCCTCGCACGGGGTGATCGGCGGCCTCCTTGGCAGTGGGCCGCCGCTGCTGGAGCTCGGCATGCGGCCGACGGGCGCCGGCGGGACGGCCTGACGGCGGGCCGACGTACGGCGGGGCCCCTTCCGGGAGATCTTCCCGGAGGGGGCCCTTTCGTCGGTCTGGCGGGTGGGCGCGACACCGTGGGCGCGAAACCGGGGGGCGCGAAGCTGGGGCGCGGGGACTGCGCGACAAGCCAAGCACCCGTCAGCGAGGTCGCGATCAAGCGCAGGTCATTGCCCTGCGTTGCGAGCTTGCTGACGGGTGCCTTCCGTCTCGCGCGGTTCTCTGTGCCCCGGCTGTCAGCCGACCACGCCTGCTGCGAAGGAACCGTCGCAGACCGGGCGGGCGAAGGAGCGGGCGCGCTGGACGTCGCCCTGGTACTTCTTCACCGCGGCGCGGCCGAGTTCGCCGGCCAGGGCGCTGCAGTACGGGGTGAGGGAGGGCTTCTCGCGCATGGTGCGCTCCAGCAGGTCGAGCGCGGTGCCCGGGTTGTGGTTCTTCAGCTCCTCCATCAGATCGACCCGGAGCGCGTCCTGCGCGGCCAGGCCCTGGGTGTTGGGGGAGGTGGAGGTCCGGCCGATGGTGCCGTCCCCGCTGGATGCCGCGACCACCTGCTGATCCAGGCCCGTCGGCGGGGCCCACGGGACCCGGGTGACGGCGAGAGTGCCGGTGGTCACCAGGATCACCGGCAGGGTGAGGGCAACGGTCTGGCCGATTCGGCGAACGAGCTGTTTCACGCACAGGAGAGTAGCGGTGCGTGGCGGAATGGGCGCGCCGCGTTACCCCAACGAGTGACCGCTGTCCTGTTTTGTTCCGCCATCAGGTTGACGCGGGGCCCCGGCCCGGGAATGGCGGAACCCCCTGCCGACCGCGTGGGCAGGGGGTTCCGGTGCGCTCGTCGGTGACGGCGGCGAGGGGTCAGCGGCTGAGGCGCTCGCCGGTGGTGGCGAAGACGTGGGTCTCGTTGCCGACCGGGACGACGTGGATGGTCTCGCCGCGCTGCGGGATCTCACGGCTGTGCACGCGCACCACGATGTCCTTGTCCTGGCCCGACACCTGGGTGGTGCCGTACACGAAGCCGTCCGCTCCGAGCTCCTCGACCACGTTGACGGTGACCGCGACGCCCTCGACGCCGCCGGCCGGGACCACCTGGAAGTGCTCGGGGCGGATGCCCACCACGACGTTCTTCGCCTGGCCGGCCTTCGACAGGTCCTCGCGGTCGATGTTGATCACCGAGCCGCCGAACTTGACGCCGCCGTCCACCAGCGGAACCTCGACCAGGTTCATCGCCGGGGAGCCGATGAAGCCGGCCACGAACAGGTTGGCGGGCTTGTCGTACATGGCACGCGGGGCGTCGACCTGCTGGAGCACGCCCTTGTCGAGCACCGCGACGCGGTCGCCCATGGTCATGGCCTCGGTCTGGTCGTGGGTGACGTAGACCGTGGTGATGCCCAGGCGGCGCTGCAGGCCGGCGATCTGGGTGCGGGTGGAGACGCGGAGCTTGGCGTCCAGGTTCGACAGCGGCTCGTCCATCAGGAAGACCTGCGGCTGGCGGACGATCGCGCGGCCCATCGCGACACGCTGGCGCTGACCGCCGGAGAGCGCCTTCGGCTTGCGGTCCAGGTACTCGGTCAGGTCGAGGATCTTGGCGGCCTCCTCGACCTTGGTGCGGATGTCCGCCTTGTTGACGCCGGCGATCTTCAGGGCGAAGCCCATGTTCTCGGCGACGGTCATGTGCGGGTACAGCGCGTAGTTCTGGAACACCATCGCGATGTCCCGGTCCTTCGGCGGCAGGTGGGTCACGTCGCGGTCGCCGATGCGGATGGCGCCGTCGTTCACGTCCTCCAGGCCGGCCAGCATGCGCAGGGAGGTGGACTTGCCACAGCCGGAGGGGCCGACCAGGACGAGGAACTCGCCGTCGCCGATCTCCAGGTCGAGCGCGTCGACCGACGGCTTGTCGGCACCCGGGTAGACACGGGTGGCCTTGTCGTACGTCACAGAAGCCATGCTGCTTCGCTCCTTCACCGGCAGGAACGTGCCGGACGATCCGAGTAAAGGTGGAGTTGTCCCGGCCGCCCCGAGTGGTCTGGACCACCGACCCCGGCGCGGCTCCTCGTGACGGTACCTGCCGACTCCTTCTTTTGTCAGCCCTCGCCCGCCCCCGACTTCCGCATCGATCCGGTCACGACCCCCACCGCCCGCACCCGCCCCCGTCCCGGCAACCGCCCGCATCCCCCCGCCCCCGCCCGGTACACTGCCCACTGGTGCCGACGCGTATCCCGCGGACGGCCACCACGCCTCCTTAGCTCAGCTGGCCAGAGCACCGCTCTTGTAAAGCGGGGGTCGTCGGTTCGAACCCGACAGGGGGCTCCCCGCGTCACCCCGGATGAGCTGCAGCTTTGGTCTTCTGGGGGCTTGATCACCGGCCTCGGACGACTCGTCCGGGGCCGTTTGCGTGAGCGGGGGGATGGCGCGCAGGGGGGTATCGCGTCGGCCTGCCCGCGTTCGGGGTGGTCGGTATGATGACTGGTATGGCAACGAAGAAGTACACGGTGACGCTGCCGGAGGAGCTGGCGGAGGAGATCCGCGCCGAGGTGGGGTCGGGCGGGTTCAGCCGGTACGTCGCGCAGGCCATAGAGCGTCAGCGCGAGCGAGACCACCTGCACGAGTTCGTCGGCTGGTGGGAGGGTGAGCACGGTGAGGTGACTGACGCGGAGCTGGCGCTCGCTGAGGCCGAAAGGCTCGCGCTGCAACGGCAGCACGCGGAGCGCAAGGCTCGTTCTGTGCCGCATCGCAAGGCGGGTTGATGTCCGAGCTCGTCTACCTGCTCGATAGTGAGGGCTTGTCTCAAGCCGTTCTCGGGCACCGTGCGATGGGTGCCCGGTTGAAGGATGCGGATCGCTCCGGCATCCGGGTCGTGACCACGTCGATGACGCTCATCGAGGCCTATCACGGGCGCGTCAAGAAGGCCGCCTGGACATGGACCCTCTCCAAGATCGCCATCGAGCCGGTGACCAGGGAGATCGCAGGGGAGGCGATCGAGCTGCTGGAGACCGCCGGTCTGCACGGGCACAAGTACGCCATCGACGCAGCTCTTGCCGCTGTGGCGCTGCGTCAGCGTGGCGATGTCGCGATCTTCACATCCGACGAGGAGGACATGAGACTCCTCTGCGGAGATCGTGTCGTGGTCAGAGGGATCTGACGTCGGAGTGACCTGGATGCGGGCTGGGCGGGGGAGCGGCTGTCGGGCGGCTCTGTTGCGTGAGCGATGCGTGAGCGGACGGGGCCGGCCCTTCGGGGTTGGTGGGGTCAGGCGCTTTCGGTGGCGGCGATCAGGGCGTGGATCTCGGCGATCTGTTTGACGTTGGCGTTGGCGAGGCTGGCCAGGGCGGTGTGCCAGGCGGCGACGGCTTCGCGGTGGCGGCCGAGATCGCGCAGGACGAGGCCGTGGATGTGTTCGGCGAGGCCGGTGCCGTAGCCCTCGGAGATGGAGGTGGTCCAGTCGAGGAGCTCGTGGCAGGCCGTCAGGGCTTCGGCGAGGCGGCCCTGTCGGCGGAGGGCGTCGATCCGGCCCTTCTGGGCTTCGAGGCGGAAGTCCCAGGGGGCGGTGCCGGGCGGGAAGGCGAGGGCGGCGTCGAAGTAGTGGATGGCCTCGTCGTGGGCATCGAGTCGGAGGTAGGCGTAGCCGATGTTGGCCAGGCCGGAGACTTCGGCCGCGGTCATGCCGACGCTGCGGCCGGCCTCGATGCTGCGGCGGTGGTAGGCGATGGCCAGGTGCGGGTCGGTGGCCTCGACCAGGTTGCCGAGGTTGCAGTAGACGGTGGCCGCGCCGGAGGCGTCGCCGTACTCCTCGGCGAGTCCGGCGACGTGTTCCAGGACGGTCCGGGCCTCTTCGGTGCGGCCCAGGGAGGAGAGCAGCGCGCCGCGGTTGGCGGCGGCGTTGCGTTCCCGGTGCCGGTCGCCGAGCTGCCGCCACAGCGTCTCGCTCTGCTCGATCAGGTCGAGCGCGGGCAGGTAGTGGCCGACGTCGAAGTGCGCGCCGGCCAGGTCGCCGAGTGCGTACGCCTCGGCGGGGGAGTCGCCCGCTTGCCTGGCCACCCGCAGGGCGGTGCGGTTGAGCTGGGCGAGTTCCGGGTGGCGGCCGCGGGTGCGGAGATAGGGGAAGAGCCCCCGCACCAGCGGGAGCAGGTGTCCGGCGGCCCACGCTTCGTCGGCCAGCCGGTCCACCAGGACCAGCAGGTTGCCGTACTCGGTGTCGCCGAAGGCCAGCGCGGCGTCCCGGTCGAGTTCCGCGCCGGGGGCGACGGCAGGCAGGTTTCGGTCCGGGTGCTTGGCCGCGTCCAGGGCCAGCGTCACGGCGGACGCCGCGGCCAGGTACCAGTCGAGTGCGGCGCGGGTGAGCCGGATGCGCTGCTCGGGGTCGGCGGTGAGTTCGCGGGCGTAGTCGCGGACCAGGTCGTGCGGCACGTAGCGGTCGAGTCGCGGCTCGTCGAGCAGGGCGACCTCGGTGAGGCGGTCGAGGGCGGCGGCGGCCTGGGCGGGGGTGAGGCCGAGGACGCCGGCCAGCAGGGGGGCGGTGTATTCGGGCAGGTCGAGGGCGCCGACGGCGAGCAGGGCGTCGGCGGCGCGCCGGTCGGGCCGGCGGGTGGAGTCGCGCAGCGAGTCGTGGGTCAGGGCGAGCGACTGGCGGATGCTCAGGTCGTCGAGTTCGAGTTCGTCGAGGCGGTCCGCGCCTTCCTCCAGCCGGCCGACCAGTCCCCGGACCGGCAGGGTGCGGCGGGCGGCCAGCCGGGCGCCGACGATCCGCAGGGCGAGCGGGAGGCGGCCGCACAGGTGGACCAGCCGGGCCAGGTCGGCCTGTTCGATGGCGACCACGGCGCGGTCGGCGGTGGCGCGGCCCGCGGTGCGTTCGACCAGGGCGATGCTCTCGCGTTCGGAGAGGGTGTCCAGGCGCAGGTGGAGGGCGCCGTCCAGGGCGAGCATCGGGGTGCGGCCGGTGATCAGTACGGCGCAGCCAGGCCCGGCCGGTAGCAGGGGCCGGACCTGGGTGAGGTCGGCGGCGTCGTCCAGCAGCAGCAGGGTGCGGGTGCCGGAGAGGGTGGTGCGCAGCAGCGCGGCGGCGGTGTCCGGGTCCTCGGGCAGCGCGGAGGATTCGATGCCGAGGCCGCGCAGCAGGGCGGTGAGCGCGGGCAGGGCGCCCAGTGGGGTCAGGCCGGGGGTGGCGCCGCGCAGGTTCAGGAACAGCTGCCCGTCCGGGAATTCCTCGCGCAGCGCGTTGGCGCAGGCCAGGGCGAGGGCGGACTTGCCGACGCCGGCCATGCCGCTCAGGACGGCCACGGCGGGCCGGCCGGTGCGGGTCAGCAGGGCGCTGCGCAGGGTGGCGAGCTGGTCCTCGCGGCCGAGGAAGTGCGCGGGCGGGGAGGGGAGTTGGGCCGGTCTCGGGCGGCTTCCGGAGGGCTCGGCGGCCGGGGCCTGCGGGTCGGCGAGGATGCGCCGGTGCACCTCCTGGACGGCGGGGCCGGGCTCGATGCCCAGTTCGTCGACCAGGGTGCGGCGCAGCCGCTGGTACACGGCGAGGGCCTGGGCGCGCCGTCCGGTCTGGTCGAGGGCCTGCATGAGCTGGCCGTGGAAGGCCTCGCGCAGCGGGAGTTCGCCGACCAGGCCGGTGAGTTCGGCGATCAGGCCGTGCGGGCGGCCCTGGCGCAGTTCGGCGTCGAAGCGCCACTCCAGGGCCTGCAGTCGCTTCTCGCGCCACTGTTCGAGTTGGGCGGCGTGGTCGGCGGCCGGTTCCGGGACGTCGGCGAGCGGTTCGCCGCGCCACAGGTCCAGGGCGGCGGCGGTTTCGGCCAGGACCTGCGGGAGGTTCCCGGCCTGGTGGGCGGTGTGGGCCCGGTGCACCGCCCGTTCGAAGCGGAGGGTGTCCAGTTCGTCCTCGGCGACGTCCAGCCGGTAGCCGCCGGGGACGGCCCGCAGGCGTTGTCCGGGTTCGTCGCCGAGTGCGCGGCGCAGCCGGGCGACCAGGTTGCGGAGCGAGGCTTCGGCGGTGGCGGGGGCGTGGGCGCCCCACAGGGTGTCGATCAGGCGATCGAGCGAGACCGGCCGGTTGGCGTGCAGCAGCAGGACGGCGAGCAGGGCGCGGGCCTTGGGGCCGCGGACCGGGCAGTCCTGCCCGCCGTCCTGCGCCAGCAGACTGCCGAGCAATCCGAACCGCACCCGTGTGCTCCCCGTGCCGCGTGCAGGTCCCGCCGGCTGCCCACCGGTGCACGTGAGGGAGATGTTAGCTGCCGGTTATCGGCCCACCGCAGGCTGTTCTCACCGGAACGCGACCGGGACGAGGTACTCGGACCGACGACCGAGTCGTGGACCGTCCACCCGCCGGCGGCCGGCCCACGGGCCCGCCGTTCTCCTGGCCGTACCGAGCTGCTCCGGTACGGCACGGGGGTTGACGGAAGGGGGTGGCACGGCGGCAGGGGGGCCGTCGTGCTTGGGGGGCTTCGGAGCGGTACCCGCGGGGGGCGGGTACCGCTCCGACGCGCGTTCAGGACAGGAGCAGCGGCATGTCCCAGTCGTGCGGGGTGCCGCCGGAGGCGTAGGAGTCCAGGGCGAGTGCGACGCCGGCGGCGCCGTCCAGGTAGCCGGAGACGTCGGAGGCGAACGGCTTGGCGGTCATGCTGAAGCGCAGGCCGAACGGGGCGTCCGGGTCGAAGGCGTCGATCAGTCGGGCGGCGATCAGGTCGCGCCGCTGTTCGATCTGCGGATCCGCGAAGTGCTCGTTCAGGCGGCCCAGTTGGTGCAGGGTGCCGGCCCAGCCGTGGCACAGGGCGTGGTCGGTGATGCCCCAGTCGTCGAGCGGGAGGGTGAGCAGTCGTTCCACCGAGCCGCGGGCGGTCGCCGTCCAGTCGGGGCGGTCGAGGACGGCCCCGGCGACCTGCAGGGCGCGGGAGACGCCGGGCGCCCCGTAGCACCAGGACGGCCAGCTGGCGGGCTTCCGGTAGGCGTCGGGGCCGGCCAGGTACTCGGTGAGGTTCAGGAAGCCCGGCCAGTACGGGCCGTGTTCGTCCCGCACCGCCCAGCGGACCAGCAGGTCGGCGGCGCTCTCCAGTGCCTCCTGGTGGCCGGGCAGCCGGATGCCGTCCCGCCAGGCCAGTGCGAGCAGCATCAGCGGGCCCGGGACGCCGTGCGACAGGCCCAGGTTGAGGTGGCCGTCGGGCAGTAGGTGTTCGGAGCCGATCCGCGGCGAGTCCAGCGCCCACCAGCGCGGGACGCGTACTCCGCGGTGCTCGGTCTCGCCGCGGGCCAGCTCGATCAGGTAGCCGAGGACGGTCTCCAGTTCCTCGCCGCAGGTCTCGGCGCGGGCCAGCAGGTACCGGCCGACGCCGGTCATCCCGCGCACCACCTCGTAGTGGCCGATGGTGGTCAGCGGCCCGTCCGGCACGGCGGGCATCGCGGTGTGCACCAACTGTCGCTGGTAGGCGTCCAGTCGGTGCAGGGCGGTGGTGTAGCCGCCGGTGGCCCGGTTGGCGATCAGCACGGCGAAGGCCAGTGCCCCGGGGCCCTTGAAGATTCCGCTGGGTGTGGTGCTGCCGTCGGCGGCGGCCCGGGTGGCGACGGCGAGCCAGCCGTGTGCCCGCGCCGTCCGGTCGGTGCCGGGCCGGGCGCCGCCGCTGAACGCCAGCGACAGGCCCGGGCTGCCGCTGCCGAGCGTCAGTTCCGCCCACACGCCCTCCGCCACCCCGTCGTCGGCGGCCTCGGCGGGGATTCGGGTGGCGGCGATGGTGGCGGCCGGGTCGGCGAGTCTGTCGAGGATCCGGTCGGACATCACCCCGGCCGCCTCGCGCAGCTCGGCCCGGTGCGTCGACGGTGCGGTGGGTTCGGTGACGGTCAACGGGGGCTCCGGGTGGTGGGGACGGTGACGGGGCGGCGGTGGCGGGGCGTCACGAGGTGCCGCCCGCGTGGGCCCGGCGGCCCAGCAGGGCGCGGGCCGCGCCGCGCAGGACGGCGTAGCCGCGGGCCTCGGCGGCCGGGTCGGTGCCGAACAGGCGGTTGTGGCGCATGTGCAGCAGCGACATCAGCGCCTCGTCGCGGTCGGCCTCGGGCGCGGCCAGCAGCAGCCGGCCGAAGGCGCGCGGCGCGGGGGAGTCCGTCCAGAGTGTGCCCAGGGCGGGGACGCCGAGCAGTTCGGCGGCGTGCCGGGCGGCGTCGCCGGGGCGGATCAGCCGGTCGGTCAGGGCGCGGTGGCGCTGGTAGACCTGGTGGTCGGGGCCCTTGGTGAACAGGTGGTCGGCCCAGCCGCACCAGTCCCAGTCGCCGAGCGAGTCCAGCAGCACGGCGTGGCCGACGGCGGCCAGCACCTCGTCCGGCACGGCGGCCGCTCCGGCGCGGCGGGCCTGCAACTGGAGGACGGCGGACTGGCTGTCGGTCAGGAACAGCTCCTCGGCGGCCTGCTGGGCGTCCGGCCCGAGGTAGCGGTCGGTCTCCGGCCGGTACACGTCCAGCGCCATGGTGCGCAGCGCGCCGGTGCCGATCAGCTGCCGGACGCGGCGGCCGAGCGCGGGCAGCACCCGGCCGTTCAGGACGGTGGGGTCGCCGTGCAGGCGCAGCCGCAGGTGCGGTTCGGGGTCGCGGTAGCGCAGGAAGAACCAGCGGTCGATGTCCTCGCCGAAGTCGGCGAGCAGCGCGGGCAGATGGTCGGCGAGCAGCGTCTCGTGCGCCGACGGGTCGGCGTACAGCTTGACGAACAGCCAGTCCTCGCCGGGCAGATGGACGGCGGTCGGGGTGAGGCGCAGCGCCGACCTGGCGAGCGGCGGGTGCTCGTCGGCGGCGGGTTCCGGCGCGGGGGCGCGGAACAGCGGGACGACGATCTCGGTGCTGTGGCCGTGGTTCCAGCCGAGGCCGGCGCCGTCCGCGGTGAGGTCCTGGTAGAGCTGGAACCGCGGTTCGGGGGCGGTGAGTTCGGCGCGCAGCAGCTCGGCGTCCCAGGTCTCGCGCAGGTCGATCGGGAACATCCGGTCGTTGCTGGCGATCTGCAGCCGGTCGGGCACCCGGAAGCGTTCGCGCCACTCGCGCAGGCCCTGTGCCCAGGCGGCCGGCCCGGCGGTGCGGGCGGCGTCGCGCAGGCGGCGGCCGGGCAGCCAGCGGCGCGGGGTGGTGAGGACGCGGCCGTAACGGACGGCGGGCAGGTAGGGCAGGGTGTCCAGGCCCGCCCAGTCCCAGCCGGACCACACCCGGGGGCGGGCGGCGGCCAGGTCGGACAGGAAGCGGGCGACCGGCGGGGCCTGCCCGTCCAGGGCGAGCATGTGCGGGAAGACCGGGACGACCTGGCGGCCGGTCTCCGGGTGCAGCAGGCGCAGCCCGTCCTCGCCGGCGGCGACCAGCAGGGTGCGCCAGTCCAGGCAGTGCGGGTCGCCGCGGTCGGCGGGTACCCCGATCGGCAGGCGGTGCGGCAGCAGCTGCGGCACCTGGACGATGTTCAGCGAGCGCGGGTCGCGCGGGGCCAGTTCGACCTGGACGGGCAGCACTGCGTTCTCGGGGGACCCGGCGGACTCGTCGGGCCCGGCGGCGAGCGCGGCGAGGCCGTCCGTCAGCCCGGCCAGGTCGGCGAACCGGCCGGCGGTGGCGCCGGCCGTCCAGGAGCCGATGTGCGGGCTGCCGAGCAGCAGGAACTCGCCGCGGTCGAGGGCGTCGGTGGAGTCGGCGAGCAGCTGGAAGCAGAGTTCCAGGGTGCGCGGCGGGCGGCTGCTGCCCGGGGTGTGGCCGGCGGCGTCGGCGAGCCGGGCGATGTCGGCGTCGTCCAGCACCAGGTCCCGGCCGGACATGACGGCCTGCTGGACGAGCTCGGCGACGGCGTTGCGGCGCGAGCGGTCGGCGTCGTCGCCGGGCCCGGACCGCGAGTGCGTGGGCAGCGCGCCGCCGTACTCGGACGGCAGGCCGAGGCCGCGGTGCGGGTCGGCGAGGTCGCCGAGCGGGACGGCGCTCGCGGTGCCGTAGCGCTCCACGAACCGCTCCCGGTAGTCGCGCAGGTGCTCCAGCGAGGTCCACTCGGGCGTGATCGCCCAGATCGCGGCGGCGTACCGGCGCACCTCCTCGCCGATCGCCTCGGGCAGCACCAGATCGGTGGGCATCCGCAGATCCACCTGGACGGGCGGCCGCTCCCCGGCCCGGTCCTGCGGGTCGAGCGCCCGGACCTCGCGCAGCAGCGCCCGCCAGGACTCCAGCCCCTCGCCGGGCCGGTCGCGCTCATGGACGGCCGCAGCGGCGCGGACGGCGCGCAGCCCCTCGGCGGCGCCGGGCACCGCCCCTTCGACGGCGGACTCGATCCGGGTCAGCAGGGCGTCGTCGATCCGGTGCGGGGTCAGCGAGGTCAGCAGGAAACCGTGCTGGACGAGTCCGGCCAGCAGCGCGTCGATCCGTTCGGCGGGCAGCTGCGGGAAGCGCCCGGTCAGGTCGTCCAGCAGCGCGGCGTACCCGACCGGCCGGGCCGCCAGTTCGCGCACCCGGGCCACCAGCGCGTTGTCCCGCACCGAGAGCTCGCGTTCGCCGGTGTGCCGCAGCAGGCGGCCGTCACGCAGCACGGACAGGTCGTCCAGCACCACCTCGACCCGGCGGCGGACCTCCGGCACGGCCAGCCAGGCCAGCACCCGGCGGTGCAGCCAGCCGCCGTCCAGCCGCACCCGGACCTGGCCGGCCCCGGCGGGCGAGGACTTCGCGGCGGCCCCGAAGCTCGCCCGGCCGACGCCCGCGAACAGGCCGAACGGGGTGGGCCGGCCGCCCGAGCGGCGGGCGTAGCGGGTCAGGGTGCGGGCGGCGCTGACGGTCCGCTTGCGGCCGAGCGCGGCCGCGCCGTCGGGCTCGCCGAGGCGCTGCAGGCTGAGCGCGAGGCTGCCGCTGGCGACCTCGACGGCCTGCCGCAGCAGCGGGTTCGCGGCCAGTCGGCGCACCCCTGGGACAGGGTCGTCCGGGTCGATCCGGGCCTCGGCGCCGGTCCGGGGCGTGCTGGCCATCCGCACCAGCACCGGCTCGCGGATCTCGAACAGGTCCTGCTCAGGTCGCACGTTCGTGGTGTCCCTCACGGTCGGAAACGGCGGGCGTCCGCAGGCATCGGCGGGCACCGGCGGGAATCTGCGGGAATCTGCGGGAATCTGCGGAAACGAAGAACGCGGGGCGGGCCGCAGCCCGCCCCGCGCAAGTGGTCTACCGACGTGACGTCAGCAGCAGGTGGGGCAGCGGGTGCCGATGGCGTAGCTGCTCGGGGAGGTGTAGGTGCCCTGGCCGAACGCCTGGGTCTCCTCCGAGACCTCCGCGATGCGAAGGTCGAGGTCGAGGTCGCTGTCCTGCTGCACGAGGATCTCGTTACGCATGTTCCCCTCCAGAGGGCTCGTCGGTTCGGCCGGAACGGTGTCCCGGCCGGAGCGCCGGCTGCGAACGGGGGTTCGCTTTCGGCGCCGAGGTCAACTTTTCCCGGCTTCCCACCATGTGGTGAGTGCTCTCCTGGCCAACCTGTCGGCGCCTGCCCGCCGGGCGGCCGCCGGCCGCCCTCACGGCCCGTGCCACCTGCGGTTCCTCGGCGATCGGCCGGTCGGCCGGGCCCGACCGGGCGGGTACGCACCTTGTCCATTTCCGACTTGTTCGCGAGCGGTCAGGTTTCAGTAGTGAAAACGATGAACACTCCTGCTCCCGGGTGGTGGGAGGGAGAGCGGTGTGGCCGGTGCGACAGGAGTCCATGACCGGTTCGACGAAGGTTCATCGTTTTGACTCAAACTTCGCCGCCCGGCGGCCGGCAACCGATCAGTCGGTCGCCCCGCCGGCCGCCCGCGACGAGTCCGACCGCCCCTGTGAAGCGTCCGCCGTCACCCGGTGCACGAACGACGCGGTGAGGAAGGACACCACCACGCAGACGATCACCAACGGCAGCGAATTCGCCGCCTGATCACCCAGCAGCGCCGCCGCCAGCACCGTGCTCGTCACCGGCAACCGGGTCACCGCCGCAGTGCTCGCCGCCAACCCCGCCGCCAGGCCCGCCGCCACCCCCAGCCCCGGCAACCCGCCCACCGCCACCCCGAGCGCCGCGCCCAGCAGCACCGCCGGAAAGATCGGCCCACCCCGCAGCGACCCCAGCGCCACCCCCCAGCCCAACCCCTTGAACACCACCAGCGCCAGCAGCGCCCCCACCGACCACGCCTGCGGATCCGCCGCCAACTGCCCCAGCGTCGCCTGCCCCGACAGCGCCGCCTCCTCCGGCGACCGGCCCGTCGTCACCGCGTACCCCGTCACACACAGACCCACCAGCACCGCACAGATCACCGTCCGCACCGCCGTGCGCTGCGCCGTGAACGCCGCGAACCGCTGGCCCAGCGTCTGCCCCGCGACCATCAGCACCGCGACCACCATCGCCAGCGGCACCCCCCACAGGAAATCCGCCGCATCCGGCAGCGACGCCTTCGGCACCTCCGGCAGCCGCAGCGCCCCGATCGTCAGCCCCGTCCAGTGCCCGAATCCGGTGAACATCAGCGCGCCGACCCCCGACGACAGCAGACACGGCAACAGCAGCAGCGTCAGCTGCGGCCCGCCCAGACCCGCCGCCTCGATCATCAGCACCGCCGCCACCAGCGGACTCCCGAAGATCGTCGAGATCGCCGCGGTCGAGCCGGCCGCACCCAGCATCGGCATCAGCAACGGACTCGCCTCCGGCCGCGCCCGGCCCACCGCCAGCAGCGCCAGGCCACTGCCCAGCGCCATCAGCGGCGCCTCCGGACCGAGCACCGCACCCAGCGGCAGCGCCGCCAGCGCCGCCAGCACCACCGAGGGCACCTCCACCGGCAGCGTCGGCGGTCCGCCCAGCCCGTGCACCGGCACGTGCCCGCCCCGCCCCGGCATCCGGGTCACGATCGGCGCCAGCAACAGACCCGCCAACGCCAAGGCCGGCAACGGCCACCACCACGGCGCCCGCCCGTACCCCAACGCCACCGGCGCCGACTCCCACACCCAGTGCTGCAACTCGTGCTCCAGGCTCACGAACCCGAACGCCGCCAGCGAGACCGGCACACCCACCAGCGCGGACACCAGCAGCAACCGCAGGTAACCGGGACTGCGGAGCAACTCACGGATCCCGGGCGTCGCCTGCTCTGCCATCTGCGCTCCCCTGCCTCACCCGCACACACCTCCTCCGACCGTCCTGCCGCCCGCCACCCCCGGCCATCCGGGCGCGCCGAACGGGCGAGCGGCGCTCGCGCGGGCCCACCGCACCGGTCGTACCGTGGACAAAAGGGGGCAGCCACCCGGGGGGACCGACCCGAGGAGAACCCGATGCCCGGCTCCATGACCATCGGCCACACCGACGCACTCGTGATGCTCAGCCACACCGACGCCGAACGGCTCGCCGGTGTCCTCTCCGGCCTTTCCCGCCTCGCCGCGACCGGCCAACTCCCCGCCCCCGCGACCGCCGCCCTCTCCGGCGGCGACCCCCCGGACCGCGCCGAACTCGCCACCTGGTGCCACAACCTGGCGGACTACCTCCGCGACCACCTCTGACCCGACGCCCACGGTGCGACAGCAGGTGGGCACGAACCCGGGGGCGCCGGGGGTGCTCCCGGGCGAAGCCGAAGGCTGTGGTACTCCCGCGCCCTGGTTTCGCACCCGCCGTTTCCTGAAGCCGGTAGGTTGGCGGCATGGAGCTGTCGTGGGTGACCGTTGCCACGCCCTTGCCGAGTGGGGCGATGAAGTTCGGGGTGACGGCGGACGGTGTGGCGGCGGTGACGTACGCGGGGGAGGTGTTCGCGGGGCGGCCGGTGGGGGTGCCGGAGTGCGGGGATCCGCGCAAGCGGGCGCTGGTGGAGGCCCGGGTGGGGGAGTACTTCGCGGGGCGGCGGCGGGAGTTGGAGCTGCCGATCGACTGGCGGTTCGCCAGCGGGCCCCAACTGGCGGTGCTCCGTTGCCTGTTGACCGAGGTGGCCTACGGCCGCACCATCACGTACGGCGAACTCGCCACCCGTAGCGGGGTGTTCGAAGAACTGTCCGAGCCGGGGATCCCGGCCCGGACGGTCGGGCAGATGATGGGGGCCAACCCGCTGCCGCTGCTGGTGCCGTGCCATCGGGTGGTGGCGGCCGACGGGCTGGGCGGTTTCGGTGGGGCGTGGCACGGGGTGGAGGTGAAGCGGTGGCTGCTCACCCTGGAGGGCGTGCTGCCCCCGACCCTGGACTGGTCGGGGCCGGCGGACTGATCCGTACGGCGCGGGCTATCGCAGCAGCGCCCCGTCGATCCGCTCCAGCGCGGGAGCCGCGGCCTGGCGCGGCAGGACCGCCTTAATGCCCGACACCAAGGTGTAGTCACCGAGCGCGAGTTCGTCCACAGCAGGCAGCAACGGCCGTGAACCCAGCGCGAGTTCAAGGGCCGCTGAAGGCAAGTTGAGCCCGCAGAGCCGGAGTTGGTGCAGCCCGCCGGACGGCCGGGTGTTGATGTCGAGGATCACCGGCCGGCCGCCCGCCTCGTGCCGGAACTGGACGTTGGACAGGTGCCCGACGCCGAACTGCTCGACCAGCCGGCGGGCCGGCTCCAGGTAGCGGGGCTCGGCGGTGAAGCTGCGCCGGCGGCCCTGCTTGGTGCGGCCGACGGCGGCCAGCAGCTGCCCGTCCTGGTCGGCGAGGCAGTCCACCGACACCTCGGGGCCATTCAGGTAGGGCATCACCAGCAGGTCGGCGGGCGCGGTGGAGGACCTCAACGCGGCGAGTACCTGGTCGAGTTGGACCCGGGCATCGACGTACCCGGCGAGCCGGTGGAGGCCGAAGGGTTCGCGGGTGAGGATCCTGAAGCCCTCGCCGCCGGCACCGCTCGCGGGCTTCAGGCAGGCAGGGGCGCCGGTGGCCTCGATCTCCTCGACGGCGAGCAGCAGTTGGGCCGCGGTGTCGGCGTGCCGCCACAGCGGGGTGGGCAGTCCGGCGGCGTCGAGGGCGCGATAGCCCTCCGCCTTGCTGGCGAACAGGGCGATGGCGGGCGCGGGCGGGCAGATCAGCGCGGTGCCGAGCGCCTCGAATTCGCGGCGGCGCAGCGATATCGCCAACTGGTGCAGCCGGGGCAGGAATACGTCCACCTGGTGACGGGCGCAGAATTCCAGCGCGAATTCCACATAACTCTCGGCGGAGAGCCGGTCCGGTTCCAGCAGCCCGAGGTCGGCGGCGGCAAGCACCGGCGAGTCGGGGTCGATGTGGGTGGCCAGGACGTGCACCGGGCGCGGCGCGGACCGCAGCAGCTCGATGAAGAAGACGTTCTCGGCGTAGGTGCGGTTCAGCCAGACGCGGGCGGGCGCGGTCACGGAAGGTCTCCCCGGAGGAGGGCGTGGCAATGGGAGGTCACCGACCGGTCCGCCTGCGCTGTGGCGGCGGTCACCACGCGGTGTGGGGCCACCTTAGCGCTGTTCCGGAGCGATTCGAACAACGGGGCGGTGAGCTGTGCGGACGTCTCGAAATCCGCTGTCCGGAGGGGTAGTTCGGGGCGCGCGGAAGGGCGCCGGGAGGCTCGCGCGGATCGAACGATGATCGATCCAGTGCGCTGGTCGCACCATTCGGCTCGCACACCTGATTCACTCGCACGAGTGATTGCCGCGCGACCTGACCGACCGTCAGCATGGTTGCCGCAAACCGCCGTCGATGCGATCACGAGGCCCCTCGGACATGACGACCGAAACCACCGCCGAAATCACCCAGTCGAGGCCGCAGAGCAGCCTCTCGGTGGCGGCCGCGAAGAACCTCGCGTCGACCACCAAGTCGGCCCCGCAGATGCAGGAGATCAGCAACCGCTGGCTGCTGCGCGCCCTGCCCTGGGTGGAGGTCTCCGGCGGCACCTACCGGGTGAACCGGCGGCTGTCGTACGCGGTGGGCCGGGGCCGGGTGAGCTTCGTGCAGACCGGCCGGCAGGTGTCCGTCGTCCCGCCCACGCTCCGCGAGGTGCCGGTGCTGCGCGGCTTCGAGGATGACGGGCTGCTCACCGAGCTGGCCGGCCGGTTCGTCCAACGGGACTTCGCGGCAGGGGAGTTGCTGATCGAGCAGGGCCGCGAGATCGACGAGGTGTACCTGGTCGCGCACGGCAAGGTCGACAAGATCGGCACCGGCCGGTACGGCGACGCCACCGTGCTCGGCACCTTCGCCGACGGCGACCACATCGGCGACGAGGCGCTCACCGTCGCCGACCGCCGCTGGCCCTACAGCGTCAAGGCGGCCACCGCCGGAACGGTCATGGTGCTGTCCTGGCCGGCCTTCCAGGAACTCGCGGACCGTTCCCAGGCGCTGCGCGACCACATCCTCGCCCACGTCGCGGACTCCCGGCTCCCGCAGAACCGCAAGGGCGAGGCGGAGATCGGCATGTCGGCCGGCCACGAGGGCGAGTACGACCTGCCCACCGCCTTCGTGGACTACGAACTCGCGCCCCGCGAGTACGAGTTGAGCGTCGCCCAGACGGTGCTGCGGGTGCACAGCCGGGTCGCCGACCTCTACAACAAGCCGATGGACCAGACCGAGCACCAGCTGCGGCTGACCATCGAGGCGCTGCGCGAACGCCAGGAGCACGAGCTGGTCAACAACCCGGAGTTCGGCCTGCTGACCAACGCCGAGTACAGCCAGCGGATCCAGACCCACTCCGGCCCGCCCACCCCCGACGACATGGACGAGCTGCTCTGCCGCCGCCGCAGCACCAAGTTCTACCTCGCCCACCCGAAGGCGATCGCCGCCTTCGGCCGCGAGTGCAACCGCCGCGGCCTGTACCCGGAGACGGTGCAGGTGGACGGCAGGACGGTGCCCACCTGGCGCGGCGTCCCGATCTTCACCTGCAACAAGATCCCGGTGGTGAACGGCTCCACCTCGATCCTGGCGATGCGCGTCGGGGACGACAACCAAGGCGTGGTCGGCCTCCGCCCCGGCAAGCTGCCCGACGAGGTCGAGCCCGGGCTGAACGTCCGCTTCATGGGGATCGACGAGAAGGCGGTCATCTCCTACCTGGTCAGCGCCTACTACTCGGCCGCGATCCTCGTCCCGGACGCCATCGGCGTGCTGGAGAACGTGGACGTCGCCAACTGGCACGACTGACCGGCCCGACCGACCGCGCGGCGGGCCCGCCGTTCCGGGCCGGCCCGCCGACCGCGCCGGCACTCGGCCGCCGCGGAGATCCGCCGCGCCCCGCACCCGGGGCGGGCCCAGGGGGAGGACTCACCATGGCCATCACCGTGTCCGAACGCGGACAGCACAGCGAGGACACCCTGCTCGTCGCGGACGCCTCGGCCACCGCCGAGGCGCTCGCCCTGCTCGGCCGGGCCCGCACCGCGGTGGACCCGGCCCTGCGCGACGCCGTGGACACCCTCCCGGACTCGATGCGGCAGATCGCCGGCTACCACTTCGGCTGGCTGGAGTCCGACGGCACCCCGAGCGCGGCCGGCGCCGGCAAGGCGATCCGTCCCGCCCTGGTGCTCGCCGCCACCCAGGCCGTCGGCGGCCGCCCGCAGGACGCCGTCCGGGCCGCCGCCGCCGTCGAACTCGTGCACAACTTCACCCTGCTGCACGACGACGTCCTCGACCGCGACCACACCCGCCGCCACCGCCCCACCGCCTGGCGGGTGTTCGGCACCACCGGCGCGATCCTGGCCGGCGACGCCATGCACTCGCTCGCCCTGCGGGTCCTCGCCGAGGACTCCCACCCCGCCGCCGCGGCCGCCGTCCGGCGCCTCGCCGACTGCGTGGTCGAACTCTGCGCCGGACAGCAGGCCGACTGCTCCTTCGAACAGCGCTCCGACGTCACCCTCGCCGAATGCCTCGCCATGGCCGAGAGCAAGACCGGCGCCCTGCTCGGCTGCGCGTGCGCACTCGGCGCCCTGTACGCGGGCGCGGACGCCGCCACCGCCGACGCGATGGACGCCTTCGGCCGCGAGATCGGCCTCGCCTTCCAGCTGATCGACGACCTGATCGGCATCTGGGGCGACCCCGCGGTCACCGGCAAGCCCGTCGGCGCGGACCTCGCCGCCCGCAAGAAGTCCCTGCCGGTCGTCCACGCGCTCTCCTCCGGCACCACGGCCGGCGCCGAACTCGCCGCGCTCTACGCCTCCGGCCGCCCCCTCAGCCCCACCGAACTCGAGGCCGCCGCCACCGCCGTCGACCACGCGGGCGGCCGCGCCTGGGCCCAGGGCGAGAGCTGCGAACGGATGGCCACAGCCATCAGCCACCTCGCCGCGGCCATCCCGGACCCGACCGCCACCGACGAACTCCTCGCCCTGGCAGAACTGGTGACCCGCCGCAGCTACTAGGGCCTGTCCGGCCGATCTTGTCGGATCAGCGCGCGGGGTCGGGCGCCCGGCTGGGCGTGCCGCCGGAACGTCCTCGTACTGGGTGTACTTGGATGTTTCGGCGGTGCGTCCGTGGGGGCACCTCCCAGCCCGCCAGGGCTGGGGGAGGGATGATCCGGCGTCGCGCGCCCGGCAAGATCGGCCGGACAGGCCCTAGCAGGCGGGTGCGAAGACAGGGGCGCGTGGGGGTACCTCCCGGCCCGCCAGGGCTGGGGGGAGAACTGCGCGAAGCGGTAGGCACTCAACCGCGAGATCGCGACGCAGGACAATGACTTGCACGTGATCGCGACCCAGCCGGCGTGCACTCCTTGCCGCCCGCAAGTCCCCGCGCCCCCGGATGTTCATCCTCCCAACAGCGCCTCTTCCTTCGCCGGGTCGATCCCCAACGGCGTGTCCAGCTGCCGGTAGGCCACCTCCGCGCGCCCGCCGCCCTCCAGCCAGGCCCACGTGTCGCGAACCGTCTCCGCGAGCGGCCGGATCCGCAGCCCCGCCGCCATCGCCGTCGCCGGGTCCGCCTGCCAGGTGCCGTGCCAGCCGTCGGTCACGGGGGCCCAGAGCGGGAGCTCCACCCAGGGCGCGACCTCCGCGGCGAGCAGGGTGTCGTCGGCCGTCCAGACGAACTCCGCGTCCGATCCGGTCGCGGCGCGGCACGCCTCCAGGAACTCCCCCGTCGTCGCCGACCCGATCGGCGAGGTGGTCACGTACCGCCCCGTCGCCCCCGTCTCGGCGAGGTCGAGGCCGAACGCGGCGAAGTCCCGGGCGTCGATCAGGCTGAGCGGGTTCTCGGGGGCGCCGGGGGCGAGGACGCGGCCGCCGCGGGCGATCCGGTCGAGCCACCAGGGCAGGCGGCCGATCGGCTCGTGGGGGCCGATCAGCAGGCCGCAGTTGAGAATCGTCGCGGGGCCGAAGTTGTCGAGCAGGGCGCGTTCGCAGCCGGCCTTGAGGGCGTTGGCGAACGGCTGGTCCGGTCCGACGTCGCCGGCGCATTCGAGGGTGGGGGAGCCGGCGTCCACCGGGAGGGCGGGCCAGTCGGCGAAGGCGTGGATGGAGGAGACGAAGCCGTAGTGGCCAGCCCGGTCGCGGAGCAGCCGGGCGGTGGTGGCGACGTCGTGCGGCTGCTGGCCGGAGGTGTCGATCACCGCGTCCCACTGTCGGCCGTCCACCAGCCGGTGCAGGTCGTCGAGCGAGGTGCGGTCGCCGTGGACGGCCTCGACGCCGGGCAGGTCGGTGCGGCTGACACCGCGGTTGAAGGTGGTGACGCGGTGGCCGCGGGCGAGTGCCTCGGCGGCGTAGGCGCGGCCGAGGAACTTGGAACCGCCGAGCAGAAGGATGTCCATGGGAAGAGCGTGTCCGCTCCGACGGCCGGTCATCCGCACTCTTAGCTGCAGGCAGAGGAGAAAGCGTCGGAGGGTCGGGGCGCAGGTCGGGCGGCGGCCGCATAGCATCCCCGGTGTACCGGTATGTCTGAATGATCCCTTTTGCGGAAGATGGGTGGACGGCATGGGCGGCCCGGCCAGGCTGGATCCGGCGGCGGTCCGGCGGACGGCGGCGCAGGCGTGGATCCGGGGCTACCCGATGCTGGCGAACTACGCGACGCTGCACCCGCAGGCGATCGACGAGGCGGACCCCCGGTACATCGGGGGTTTCGGAGTGTTCCGGCACCACTCGCGTCCGTTCACCCCCGCCGACACGGACGTGGTGACGCCGAACAACGACACGCCGTACTCCTGGGCGTGGCTCGACCTGCGGGCCGAGCCGTGGGTACTGGAGGTGCCCGCCACCGACCGGTACCACGTGCTGCCGGTGCACGACCTGGACACCGTGTACGCGGGCTTCATCGGCACCCGGACCACCGGCAACGGCGGCGGCCGCCACCTGATCTCCGGCCCCGGCCACCGGGCCGATCCGCCGGCCGGCTTCGACGGGGTGGTGCGGACGGACACCAACCTGGTGGGCATCGTCGCCCGGACGTACCTGGCCGGGCCCGCCGACGTGCCGGCGCTGCAACGGGTGCAGGCCGGGTACCGGCTGATGCCGCTCAGCGAGCACCTGGGCACCCCGCGGCCGGTGGCGGCCGAGCCGGTGTGGCCGGTGTGGCGCGGCGAGGAGGTGCTCGGAACGCTGGAGTTCTTCACCGTCCTGGACTTCCTGCTGGGCTTCGTCCCGGTCCTGCCCGCCGAAGCCGAACTGCGCGAGCAGCTGGCCGAACTCGGCGTGGGCTCCGGCGACTTCGAGCCCGCCGCGCTGTCCGCCGAGGTCCGGTCGGCGATGCTGGCGGGCGTGGCGGACGGCCGCGGGCAACTGGCCGCGGCGGCCCGGGGCGCGGCCGACGGCAGCTCCCTGTTCGGCACCCGGGAGCAGCTCGGCACCCGGTACCTGGACCGCGCGTGCGGCGCGCTCACCGGCCTGTACGGACTGCCCACCGAGGAGGCCTGGTACGGCGGTTGGGAGTCCGAGGCGGGCGGCCGGCTGCCGACCGTGCTGCGCTTCGGGCCCGGGCAGCTCCCGCCGGCCAAGTACTTCTGGTCGGCGACCATGTACCGCTTCCCGGAACGGCAGTTGGCGCCCAACGAGATCGACCGGTACTCGATCGGCGACCGCACCCCCGGCCTGGTGTACGGCCCCGACGGCTCGCTGACGCTGTACCTCCAGCACGAACGCCCCACGGACCCGGCCGAGTTGGCGAACTGGCTGCCCGCCCCGGCCGGCCCGTACCAGGTCGTGGTGCGCGCGTACGGGCCCGAGCCCGCGTTGCTGAACGGCAGTTGGCAGCTGCCGACCCCCACTCCCCGCTGAACCCGCCGAGCAGAAAAGGACGTTCGCCATGGTTGACGCCACGCCCGAGATGCTGGCCGCCGAGGCCTTCGTGTACGGCTACCCGCTGGTCGCCGACCTGACCATGGTGGACACCATCCACCGGCGGGGCATGGGCCCGGTCCCCCCGACCGCCTGGAACACCTTCGGGCACGGCACCGAACTGGCCACTCCCGACTCGCACTTCGTGTCGATCAACAACGACACGGTGTACTCGGTGGCCCTGCTCGACCTGTCCGGCGGCCCGCTGTTGCTGCACGTCCCGGACTCCGCCGGGGCCTACTACGTGCTGCAGTTCATCGACGCCTGGACCAACAACTTCGCCTACCTGGGCCGCCGTTCGTCCGGCACTGCCGAGCAGACCTGGCTGATCACCCCGCCGCACTGGCGGGGCACCCCGCCCGAGGGCGTGCCGGTGATCACCGCGCCGACCACCGTGGCGGCGATCGCGGCCCGCCACGCCTGCGCCGGCCCGGAGGACCTGCCCCGAGTGCGGGCGCTGCAAAGGGAGTTGACGCTCACCCCGGTCGAAACGGGACGGGAACTCGCCGGACTGCCCGAGCCGGCCACCGGCGTACCCGAGGAACTGGGCTTCCTGGAACGGCTGCGGGTGTGGACGGCGGCGTTCCCGCCCGCCCCCGCCGACGTCGAGTTCCAGCACCGCTTCGCCCCGATCGGCCTGCTCGACCGGGGCCGCTCCCCGTACCTGGACGGCCCCGCCGAGTGGACGCAGTCGCTCGCCAAGGGCCTGGCCGCGGGCCGCGAACGAGTCGAGGCCGCGAGCATCGGCACCGTCGAGCCCACCGGCGAATGGACCGTCAACCTGCACCTGTTCGACTACAACCTCGACCACCTCGGCCCCGGCACCCGCGACGAACCGCAGTGGAAGGTCGCCGACCGCCGGGCCACCTACCTCACCCGCGCCGTCGCCGCCCGCACCGCGCTGTGGGGCAACCACGCCTACGAGGCCGCCTACGCCACCACCTACCACGACGCCGACGGCCACCCGCTGGACGGCGCCCGCTCGTACACGCTGCGCTTCGAACAGCCGCCGCCGGTGAGCGCGTTCTGGTCGGTGACGATGTACGACACCCCCGAGTACCTGCTGGTCCCCAACGACATCGACCGGTACTCGATCGGCGACCGCACCCCCGGCCTGGTGTACGCCCCCGACGGCTCGCTGACCCTCTACCTCCAGCACCGGCAGCCCACCGACGCCGCCGAGTTCGCCAACTGGCTGCCCACCCCGTCCTCCGGCTTCCGCCCGATGGTGCGGATGTACCAGCCGCAGGACGCGGTCCTCGACGGCAGCTACCGCCTCCCGGCGATCCGTCCGCGCTGACGCAAGTCTTTTGGGGCCGGGAGACGGCAGCGGATGCGAACCCGGGGCGCGGGGAACTGCGCGAAGCGGAAGGCACCCCCCAGCCAGATCGCGACGCAGGACAATGACCTGCACGTGATCGCGACCTTACGGACGGGTCTTGCGCTTGTCGCGCAGTTCTCCCCCAGCCCCGCCGGGCCGGGGGGTACCCCCGCGCGCCCCGTCAGGACGGCGACGCGGTGGGCGTCGCCGACGGACTCGGGCTCCCCGTGGAGGACGGCGTGGCGTCGGGCGTCGGTGTCGGCGTGGGTGTCGGCGTGGGTGTGGGTGTCGGCGTCGGCGTCCCGGGTGTGGGCATCCCACGAGTCTCGGTGCCGCCGCCTTCGAGGGTGACCACGGCGGTGGACGGCGGCAGTGCCAGGTGCGCCGTCCACCGGGACTGCGGGGCGCGGGCCCCGTCCACCGTCACGGTGACGGTGATCCGCTGGCCCGGTGCGAGGATGCCGTCGTCCCGGCTGAGCCGCAGCCAGTCCACGTCCAGCACGGCATGCCAGGCCAGCGCGGTGTCGCCGGAGTTGGTCAGGGTGAGCACCGTGCGGCTGCCGTACTCGCGGGCCTCGACGGTCAACTGCTCCCGGGCGGCGGACGGCGCGGCCGGGTCGGCGGTCGGTGCCGGGCCGGACAACCGGGACCCGCCGTGCCCGGGCGCCGCCAACGCCGGACCTTGAACCGGCGGCAGGGACGTTTCTGCGGCCACCGCGCCCGCCAGTTGCAGGGAGCTCACCGCCGGCGGCAGCGCCACGGCCGGCTGTGCCTCCTGGCGGTCCGCAGGCGCGTCCACCCGCACCGAGGACACGGCCGTTGCCCGGTCGTCCGGGCCGCCGCCCTGGTGCGCGCTCCACAGCGCCACCACCGGCGCGGCCAGCACCGCCGCCAGCACGCCCGTGGTCACCACCCGCTGGCGCACCGCCGAGCTGCGCTGCGGTACCACCACCCGGTGCCGGGGGAAGCCGCGCCGGTCGAACTGCGGCTCGCCGCCGGCCAGGCCCTGCGCGGCCCGCCGACCGGCCGCCGCGCCGGACAGGAACGCGGTGCCGCCGGTCGGCGGGGCAGGGCGCAGCCGGGCCGGCGCCGTCAGCAGCGGCAGGCCCGGCAGCCCGGCCAGGCCATGCCCGAGTTGGCCCGCCACCCGCTCGGCGGTGCCCCGGCAGGTCGGGCAGTCCACCAGGTGCAGCACCAGCTCCCGGCGCAGCGCCGCGCCGAGCACCCAGCCCCGCCAGGACTCCGCGCCGACCCCGCCGAGTTGCGCCAGCTGCGGGCAGCAGCCCACGCCGAGCACCAGCAGCGCCGTCCTGGTCCGGCCGACCTCGGCGCCCGCGGCGTCCAGCAACGCGGTGGCGGCCTCGGGGGTGATGCCGAGCACCGCCGCGACCTCCCCGGTCTCCAGCCGGTGCCGGACCGCCAGTTCCAGTGCCTCGCGCTGCTCCGGGTCGGTGCCGGCCGCCTCCGGCCAGGCCAGCGAGGCGAGTTCGCGGCGCCGCTCGCGGAGCACGCCCGGTTCGGACGGCGCCTCCGCCGCGGGGGTGCCGGTGCCGTTCAGCCGGATCAGGCAGCGGTGCCGGGCCAGCGCGTACAGCCAGGCGCGCAGCAGCGCCGGTTCGGTGAGCCGCTCGCCGTGGCGACGGGCCAGGTCACGGACCTCCCGCACGGCCGCGGTGGCGGCGTCGTGGTCGCAGAGCACGGACAGGCAGTAGGTGAACAGCCCGTCGACGCAGGCGCCGTACGCCCGCAGGGCCGGGGACGGATCGACGGGGTGGAACTGGCCGGTGGTCACGTCATCGACCGTAGGCAGCCCAAACCCTCCGCCCGGTGGGTTTGGGCCGCTTGTCCTTCTTTCGGGTAACACCACCGCTCTCGTGTTCGCCCGGTTGACGCCGGCCGTTGACACCGCAGGTTGACGCCGCCCGCCGCCCGCCGCCCGCCGCCCGCCGCCCGCCGAACGCCGCCACCCACCGCCGCCCGCCGGACGCCGCCGCCCGCCGGGCACGGGCGGGTGCTGTCGGTGCGAGGCGCTACCGTGGCGCGCATGGCTGCCCGTACCAAGACCTCCGCCAAGCCGCGCCCGGCGTACCGCTGCACCGAGTGCGGCCACCAGCTACCCAAGTGGGTCGGCCGCTGCCCCGAGTGCAACGCGTGGGGGACGGTCGAGGAGTACGGCGCGGTGCCGATCCGCACCACGGCGGCGGGCCCGGTCTCCGCGCCGGCCAAGCCGATCGCGCAGGTCGACGGCCAGGTGGCCACCGCCCGCTCCACCGGCGTGCCGGAGCTGGACCGGGTGCTCGGCGGCGGCCTGGTGCCGGGCGCCGTGGTGCTGCTGGCGGGCGAGCCGGGCGTCGGCAAGTCCACCCTGCTGCTGGACGTCGCGGCAAAGGCCGCCACCGACCGGCACCGCACCCTGTACGTCACCGGTGAGGAGTCCGCCGGGCAGGTCCGGCTGCGCGCCGACCGGATCAACGCGCTCTCCGAGCACCTGTACCTGGCCGCCGAGCAGGATCTCGGCGCGGTGCTCGGCCACATCGAGGCGGTCAACCCGGGCCTGCTGATCCTGGACTCGGTGCAGACCATCGCCTCCGCCGAACTCGACGGCGCCCCCGGCGGCCCCGCGCAGGTCCGCGAGGTGGCGGGCGCGCTGATCCGGGCGTCCAAGGAACGCGGCATGGCGACCCTGCTGGTCGGCCACGTCACCAAGGACGGCCAGATCGCCGGCCCCCGCCTGCTGGAGCACCTGGTGGACGTGGTGCTGTCCTTCGAGGGAGACCGGCACGCCCGGCTGCGGCTGATCCGCGGCGTGAAGAACCGCTACGGGGCGACCGACGAGGTCGGCTGCTTCGAGCTGCACGACGAGGGCATCGTGGGCCTCGCCGACCCGTCCGGCCTGTTCCTGACGCGCCGTGACAAGCCGGTGGCCGGCACCTGCCTGACCGTCACCCTGGAGGGCAAGCGGCCGCTGGTGGCCGAGGTGCAGGCGCTGATGGTCGACTCGCAGATCCCCTCGCCGCGGCGCACCACCTCGGGCCTGGAATCGCCGCGGATCGCGATGATCCTGGCGGTGGTGGAGCGGCACGGCGGCGTGAAACTCGGCAAGCAGGACATCTACACCGCCACTGTCGGCGGCGTGAAGCTCACCGAGCCGTCGGCGGACCTGGCGATCGCCCTCGCGGTGGCGTCCTCCTCGACCGACACGCCGCTGCCGAACAACCTGGTGGCGATCGGCGAGGTCGGCCTGGCCGGCGAGGTGCGCCGGGTGACGGGCGTTCAGCGCCGGCTCGCCGAGGCGCACCGGCTCGGGTTCACGCACGCCCTGGTGCCGCCGGACCCGGGCAAGGTGCCGCCGGGCATGAAGGTGGTGGAGGTCTCCGACATCGGCGAGGCGCTGCGCGCGATCCCCGGCCGCCGCCCCCGTTCGAAGCCCCGTCAGGACGCCGCGCCGCAGGGCGTCCCGGCCGGCCGGGCCCCCGCCCGGGAGCGCGCCGCCGCGCCGGTTCCGGCGTACCCGGACGAGCTGATGGCGGGCTGGGAGCCGCTCGACTCGGACGAACTGGCCTGACCCTCGTCCCGCCGCTGCCGCACGCAGTTAGACTGCACCTGCTAATTGCCGTCAAGTGCAGTAATAACAGACAGACCGTCGGGCATCGTGGCCACACGGTCCGGGTCGGCCCAAGGAGTCACGTGGCAGCCATCGACCGGGCGGACAAGTCCCCCCGCGAGGAGGCCCTGCTGCGGGCTTCCCTGAGTGCGGTCGCGCCGGGCACGGCGCTGCGGGACGGGTTGGAGCGGGTGCTCCGGGCCAACACCGGAGGCCTGATCGTCCTCGGCTTCGACAAGAGCGTCGACGCGCTGTGCACCGGCGGTTTCGTGCTGGACGTCGAGTTCACCGCCACCCGGCTGCGCGAGCTGTGCAAGCTGGACGGCGCGGTGATCCTCGACAAGGACATCACCAAGATCCTGCGGGCCGGCGTGCACCTGATGCCGGACGCCAACATCCCCACCGACGAGACCGGCACCCGCCACCGCACCGCCGAGCGGGTCAACCGGCAGACCGGCTTCCCGGTGGTCGCGGTCTCGCACTCGATGCGGCTGATCGCCATGTACGTGAACGGCACCCGCCGGGTGCTGGAGGACTCCACCACCGTGCTGTCCCGCGCCAACCAGGCGCTGGCCACCCTGGAGCGCTACAAGCTGCGCCTCGACGAGGTGGCCGGCACGCTCTCCGCGCTGGAGATCGAGGACCTGGTCACCGTCCGGGACGTCTCGGCCGTGGTGCAGCGCCTGGAGATGGTCCGGCTGATCGCCGGCGAGATCGCCGGCTACGTGCTGGAACTCGGTACCGACGGCCGCCTGCTGTCGCTCCAGCTGGACGAGCTGATCGCCGGCGTCGAGCCGGAGCGCGAACTCGTGGTCCGCGACTACTTCCCGGACCGGGCCGCCAAGAAGGGCCGTACCGTCGCCGAGGTGCTGGACGACCTGGAGGCGCTCACCCACGCCGAGCTGCTGGACCTGCAGACCGTCGCCAAGGCGCTCGGCTACACCGGTACCCCCGAGTCGCTGGACTCCGCGGTCTCCCCGCGCGGCTACCGGCTGCTCGCCAAGGTGCCGCGGCTGCCGAACACCGTGATCGAGCGGCTGGTCGACCACTTCGGGGGCCTGCAGAAGCTGCTGGCCGCGTCCATCGACGACCTGCAGACCGTGGAGGGCGTCGGCGAGACCCGGGCCCGCTCGGTGCGCGAGGGGCTGTCCCGGCTCGCCGAGTCCTCCATCCTGGAACGCTACGTCTGAGCAGTCGTCAGTCCTTGGCGGGCAGGACGGCGTACATCAGCGCGAACAGGGTCACCTCGACCGCGTCGGGCTCGGCCGAGTCGTCCTCCGCGAACACCTCGTCCAGCAGCTCGTCCAGCCGGGAGCGCAGCCTGCGCAGCCGTTCCGGGGTGAGCCGGACGTTGGTGTGCGCGAACTTGTTCGGCAGCGGGTTGCCCTGGGCCGCCGGGGTCAGGTCGATCCGGCCGGCCAGGAAGTTGCGCCGGAAGTCGGCCCGCACCAGGTCCATCGTCGCCAGCACGGTGCCCAGCGCCTCCGGCGGCTGCTCGCCCTCCGCGAGGACCTGCGGCGACAGCCGCAGTGACTGCTGCGCGGAGCGGTAGCGGCTCTCCACGATCCCGGACACCAGCCGGGTCTCCGCGACGTGCACCAGCCCGGTCTGCTCCAGCTGTTTGATGTGCCGGTAGAGCTTGGTCGGCGCCTCGTCCAGCTCGGCCGCGATCTCCTTCACCGACATCGGCTGCGGGTCCCGCTTCATCAGCGCACTGAGCACGGCCAGGCGCAGCGGGTCGGCCAGGGCCTTCAACGTCGCGACGTCGGTGACCTCGCGTTCCTTCATCTGATCAACCACGTTCACATTCAGCCACAGCGTTGGCCCTTGTGCAATCATTCGCGCCCGTGCAACCATTCACGCAGACGTGAATGGTTGCGCGATACGTGAACGGGGTGGAGTGATGACGGTGACCGAAAGCCCGACCAAGGCCGTGTCCGAGGCGGTGCCGCTGCGCCGCAACCGGCGGTTCCAGACGCTGTGGGCCGGCTCCGCGGCCGCGATGCTCGGCACCTGCGTCGCCGACACCGCGTACCCGCTGCTGCTGCTCGCCATGACCGGATCGCCCACCCTCGCCGGGGCGTTCGGTGCCGTCCAGTTCGGCGCGTCCGTGCTGTTCGGCCTGCACGGCGGCGCGGTCGCCGACCGGCACGACAAACGGCGGGTGCTGATCCTCGCCGACACCGTCCGGCTGGTCACCGCGCTCAGCGTGGCCGTCGCGCTGTTCACCCACCGGCTGACCGTCCCGCACACCCTGCTGGCCGCCGCCGCCATCGGCGCCACCATGGCCTACGGCGGCCCCGCCCGGATGCTCGCCCTGCGCGCCGTCGTCCCGCCCGAGCAGCTGCGCCAGGCGCTGTCCCAGGACGAACTGCGGGTCAACGGCGCGGCACTGGCCGGACCGCCACTGGCGGGCTTCCTGCTCGGCCTCGGCCGGGCCGTCCCCTTCCTCGCCACCGTGCTGGCCTCCGCGGCCGCGCTCGGCGCGTCGGTGGCCGTCCGCTTCGACCCCGAGCCGGGCGAGGGGCAGGCGGCGAGCGGCGGGAAGGAGAAGGGCGCGGTGTTCGCCGGGCTGCGGTACCTGTTCGCCGACCCGACGCTGCGTGCCACCGTGCTGGTCACCGTCGCGCTCAACCTGGCCGGCTCCGCGATGCTGCTGGCCGTCATGGTGCTGCTGCGCGACCACGGCACCTCCGAGGCCGGCACCGGCCTCGCCCTCACCGGCGAAGCCGTCGGTGGCCTGCTCGGCGCCCCGCTGGTCACCCGCCTGCACCGCACCCTCGCCCCCGGCGTGCTGCTGCTCGCCGTCGCCTGGACGGCCGCGCTGCTGTTCCTCGTCCCCGCCCTGGCCGGCGGCCCGGTGGTGGTGTTCGCCGCGCTCGCCGTGATGTCGCTGGGCGTGCCCGCCCTGCGCGTCATGCTCGACGTGCTGGTCTTCCAGCAGGTCCCCGAGGCGATGCGCGGCCGCGCGGTGGCCGCCACCATGACCCTGCTGATGGCCGGCCTGCCCGTCGGCACCATGACCGCGGGCCTGCTGCTCGACCGCCTCCCCGCCACCACCGTGCTGCCGCTGCTCGCCGCCCTGCTCGCCGGTGGCCTGCTCCCGCTCACCCTCGGCCGCTCGCTGCGCGGCACGAGCTGGCCGAAGGCGTGAGCTGCGGCTCCGGATCAGTACCCGGCGGTGAAGCGCCGCTGCACGTGACGGGGCAGTTCGGCCTCGTCGACCAGGACGATCGCGGCGTCCTCGGCGGAGATCCGGCTCTTGCCGTCGGCGTCCACGACGGGCTGGTCGCCGCCGAGGCGGAAGCGGCCGGTGCGCTCGCCGGGGCCGATCTGCTCGGCCGGGCTGAAGTACGTCCACAGTCGGTTGGAGGTGCGCAGCACGTCGAGCGCGTCCCGGTGGCCGCGGACGGCGGCGGCGTACTCGCGGGGCAGGCCGAGCTCGTCGAGCAGGGAGTGCAGCAGCTCGTCGTGGTCGGCACGCACCACGCCCGGCTCCTGTTCCAGGCTGCCCGCCCCGCCGATCACGATCAGCCGGACCCGCGGGCGCGAATCCAGCGCGGTGAGCAGCGAGCGGGCGGCCCGCGCGTAGACGCCCGGGTCGGCGATCGAGCGCCGGACGGTGTCGTGGAAGTCGAGCGAGGCGTTCCCGGGCTGGAAGCCGCTGATCAGCACGTCCAGCCCGGGCGGCAGCGCGGCGGCGACGCTCTCCGGGTCCAGGACGTCGATGCTCGCCCAGTCGAGGTTCTCCCGCCGGTCGGTGATCGCGGACGCGTCCCGGCTGAACGCCGTGACCCGGTGCCCGCGTCCGAGGGCTTCGGTGACGATCCGGCTGCCGATGGTGCCGGTGGCTCCGATGACGCCGATGTGCATGGTTCTCCCCTGATCTCATGCCTGCGGGCAGCCGAGCGCTGCACGCCGTGCAGTGACTATACGGCGTGCAGTTTCTGCACGGCAATCAGAGCGGTGACGCTGTAGATTCGACCCGTGGCAGCCACCCCCAGCACCGGACGGCGCGAACGACTGCGCGCCGAGACCACCGCCGAGATCAAGCGCACCGCCCTGGAGCTGATGCGCTCCGGCGGCCCCGACGCGATCACCCTGCGGGCGATCGCCCGCGAGATGGGCATGACCGCGAACGCCATCTACGGCTACTTCGCGACCCGCGACGACCTGGTCACCGTCCTGATCGCCGACGTCTACACCGCGCTGGCCGACGCCGTGGACGCCGCCTGGGCCGACTCCGCGGCCGACACCCCGGCAGCGCGGATCCAGGCCTGGGCGGGCGCGTTCCGAGCCTGGGCGCTGGCCAACCCCGAGGGCTTCCGGCTGGTCTACGGCGACCCCGTCCCCGGCTACCGGGCCCCCGAGGGCGGCGCCGCACCGGACGCCGCCCGCCGGGTCTGCGTCGGCATCGCGGCGCTCGCCGACGCCGCCTGGGCGCACGCCGAACCCGCGCACGGCGGCGCGGACTTCGACTGGGACGACTTCGACACCGGCCTGCTCGACAAGGTCCGCCCGGCCTTCCCCGCGCTGCCCCCGGCCGGCGTGGCCCTGGCCCTGCGGATCTGGGGCCACCTGCACGGCCTGGTCGCGCTGGAGGTCTACGGGCACCTGGGCGCGCAGACGACCTCGCCGGAGAAGCTGTTCCGGGTCGAACTCGCCCAGCTGGTCAGGTCCTTGGGCCTGTCCGGCTGAGCCGTCAGCCCTCCAGGCGGACCGCCGTCAGCCCTCCAGGCGGACCGAGGTGCGGGCCGACAGCGGGCCGCCGGCCGGGCCGGTCAGGTCGGCCTGGACCAGGTAGTTGCCGGGCTGGGCCGGCGTCGGGTCGGCGCTGGCGCACTGCGGCTTGGAGCGGCCGCGGTCCCAGCCGAAGGTCTCGGTGACACCGCTGTTGCCGGCGATCTGCGCCCAGGCGTCGACCTTCTCCGGGACGCAGTCGGCGGACGACCAGATCCGCTCATTGGTGCTGGAGGTGATGGTGAGCGCCGAGTTCTCGCGCGAGAGGTTGACCCGGCAGCCGGAGCCCGAGGAGTTGCGAATGGTCAGGGCGAGGCGCGGCTTGTCCTTGGCGGCGAAGGAGTTCTGCGCGGGGGCCAGCTCCAGCGACAGCTGAGAGGTGGCACAGACCGGGAGGGCCATCACCTCGGGCGTGTTGACGGCCGGCGAGGGGCCGGGCGAGGCGGCGCGCCCGCCGCTGCCGCCGGAGCCGTTCGAACCGCTGCCACCGCCGTTGCCCGTACCACCGCCGTTACCGGAACCGCCGTTACTGCCCGAGCCGCCGCTGCCGCCGCCCGTCACGTTCAGCTCGCCGGCCGCGCCGCCGCCCGAGCCGCCGCCGTTGCCGCCGGGGCGGGTGGTGATGGCGGAGCCGCTGGGGGAGGCGCCGGGGGTGATGGACTGGGCGGGCGCGGGCTGCGCACCGGTGGCTTCGGAGGCCTTCTTCTGCTTCTCGCCGTCCCCGCCGGTGCCGAACGCGAGCCAGCCGACCAGCAGCAGAACGACGGCGAGGACAGCGAGGACCACGACGCGGCGCCGCCAGTAGATCGAGGCGGGCAGCGGTCCGACGGGCTGGCGCAGAGAAGGCACGGGCAAACTCTACGAGACCTTGTGCGTCTGTTGACGCATCAACACCGCAGCAGAGGCACTTCTTTCACATGATCCGCCATTTGCTCCGGTCGGGGGACTCGACACGACGGTGCGCCGCCCTATAGTCGCCCTCATGGCCTCCCCGCACGACTCCGCTCCCGGCACCGCGACCCTCGACCCCGCGCAGCTGATCGCCGAGGCGCGCAGGGCCTTCTTCACCATGTTCGGCTTCCTCTGCCTGATCTGGATCGTGCAGGTGGCGAACTGGGCGATGGACGAGCAGATCGCCCTGCAGCACGGCATCCGCTCGCACCAGCTGGACAGCTTGCCGAACCTGCTGACCGCGCCGTTCCTGCACCTGAACTGGCAGCACCTGGAAGGCAATTCGGGCCCGCTGTTCGTGTTCGGCTTCCTCGCCGCCTACCGCGGGGTGCGCAAGTTCCTCGCCCTGACGGCGCTGCTGGTGGTGACCAGCGGTATGGCGGTCTGGCTGTTCGAGCGGGACGACGTGGTGACCGTCGGCGCCAGCGGAGTGATCTTCGGGTACTTCGGCTACGTGGTGCTGCGCGGCCTGTTCGACCGCAACCTGATCGACACGCTGATCGGCCTGGTGATGGGCGCGTCCTTCGCGTACCTGCTGACCACGGCGATCCCGGGCACCCCCGGGGTGTCCTGGCTCGGGCACCTGGGCGGCCTGGTCGGCGGTCTGGCCGGCGCCTGGATATTCCGGGCGCGGGAGCCGAAGCGGACGGCGGCTCCCGCCGCAGGCGCCGTACCGGCCGTCGGTCCGGCCTCCGTTCCGGCCGCCGGCCCCTCCACCGCTCCCGCCGGTTCGCGGGCCGACCTGCTGAAGGAGCTGGACGACCTGGGGCTTTAAGCCCGCGCGGCACCTCGTGGCAGGATCGAGGGGCCATGGTTGCCACTGCTTCGACTCTCGCCCCCGCCGCCGTACAGGCGCTGCACTCCACCGTCATCGGCTGGTACGAGGCCCACGCCCGCGATCTGCCCTGGCGGACCCCGGACGCCTCGCCCTGGGCGGTGATGGTCAGCGAGTTCATGCTCCAGCAGACGCCCGTGAAGCGGGTGCTGCCCGCATACGCGGCCTGGCTGGAGCGCTGGCCCACCCCCGCCGACCTGGCCGCGGACGCGCCCGGCGAGGCGGTCCGGATGTGGGGCCGGCTCGGCTACCCGCGCCGTGCGCTGCGGCTGCACGCGGCGGCCACCGCGATCACCGAGCAGCACGACGGCGTGGTGCCGGACGACCACGCGGCGCTGCTGGCCCTGCCCGGGGTGGGCGAGTACACGGCGGCCGCGGTCGCCTCGTTCGCGTTCCGGCAGCGCCACGCGGTGCTGGACACCAACGTGCGCCGGGTGTTCGCCCGCGCCGTCACCGGCGTCGAGTACCCGGCGAACGCCACCACCGCCGCCGAGCGCCGCACCGCGCACGAGCTGCTGCCGGCCGGTGACGAGCGGGCCGCGACCTGGGCGGTCGCGGTGATGGAGCTGGGCGCCCTGGTGTGTACGGCGCGCGGCCCCGAGTGCGGAGGCTGCCCGCTGCTGGCCGAGTGCGCCTGGCAGCGGGCCGACTGCCCGCCGTACCGGGGCCCGGCCCGGCGCGGCCAGACCTACGAGGGCACCGACCGGCAGGTGCGCGGCAAGCTGCTGGCGGTGCTGCGGGACGCCCACGGCCTGGTCACCCAGGGCCAGCTGGACGTGGTGTGGCCGGACGCGATCCAGCGCGCCCGGGCCCTGGACGGCCTGGTCGCCGACGGCCTGGTGGAGCCGGTCGGCCCCGGCACCTACCGGCTGCCCCAGTAGACGCGAAACGGCCCGGGACCAGTCGGTCCCGGGCCGTCCCTCAGGCCTCGCGGGCCGTCACATCGCGCCTTCCAGCGCGGCCTCGGCCTTCGCCTCGGCGGCGTCCGCGCCACCGCGCAGCTTGACCTCGCGGAGGAACAGCGCGGCGACGACGGCGACCAGGCTGATCACCGCGCCCCACAGGAAGACGGTGTGCATGCCGTTGGAGATGCCGTGCTGGTAGGCGTTCAGCACGTCGGGCGGCAGCTTGCTCAGGGTGGCCGGGTTCATCGCCGACATGCCCTCGCCGCCGCCGGCCTGCTGCATGTGCTGCAGGACCTCCGGCGGGAGCTTCGCGACGCTCTTGTTGACCTGGTTGATGTACAGGGTGCCGAACAGGGCCACACCGAAGGAGCCGCCGATGGTGCGGAACAGCGTGGCGGAGGACGAGGCGACGCCCATGTCCTTCATCTCCACGCTGTTCTGCGCGACCAGCATGGTGACCTGCATCAGGAAGCCCATGCCGGCGCCGAGCACCACCATGTAGCAGGACGAGGCGAAGCTGGAGGTGTCCACGGACAGGGTGGACAGCAGCAGCGAGCCGCCGCCCATCACCACGGTGCCGATGATCGGGTAGATCCGGTACTTCCCGGTCTTGGTGATGGCCTGGCCGACCACCAGCGAGATCACCAGCATGCCGAACATCATCGGCATCAGCAGCAGGCCGGAGTTGGTCGCCGAGGCGCCCTGGACGATCTGCTGGTAGGTGGGCAGGAAGGTGACCGCGCCGAACATCGCGAAACCGACGATGAAGCCGATGATCGAGACCATGGTGAAGTTGCGGTTGCGGAACAGCCCCAGCGGGATGATCGGCTCGGCGACCCGCTGCTCGACGTAGCAGAAGCCGATCAGCGAGGCGACGGACAGCGCGCCCAGGCCGAGGATCTGCTTGGAGCTCCAGGCATACTCGTGGCCGCCCCAAGTGGTGATCAGCACCATCGAGACGATGCCGATGGTGAGCAGCGCCGCGCCGAGATAGTCGATCTTGGCGTTGGAGCGGATCTTGGGCAGCTTCAGCACCACGACGATGAAGATCAGCGCGATCGCGCCCAGCGGAAGGTTGACGTAGAACGTCCAGCGCCAGTTCAGGTGGTCGGTGATGAAGCCGCCGATCAGCGGGCCGCCGATGGTGGCCAGCGCCATGACGGCGGCGAACATGCCCTGGTACTTGCCGCGGTCACGGGGAAGCACCAGCGCACCCATGATCGACATCACGCCGACCATCAGACCGCCGGCGCCCAGGCCCTGGACGGCGCGGAAGGCGATCAGCTGGGTCATGCTCTGCGACATGCCGGACAGCGCCGAGCCGAGCAGGAAGATCGCGATCGAGACCAGGAACGAGCCCTTGCGGCCGTACAGGTCGCCGACCTTGCCCCAGATCGGGGTGGAGGCGGCGGTCGCCAGGGTGTACGCCGTGACCACCCAGGACATGTGCTCGGCGCCGTTCAGCTCGCCGACGATGGTGGGCATCGCGGTGCCGACGATCAGGTTGTCGAGCATGGCGAGCAGCATGGTGATCACCAGGCCGATCATCACCAGGCGCACCTCGCGGTGCGGCCGCTGCTCGAATCCGTCGTCCTTCCCGAGGACGACGATCGGCTCCTCCGGAGCCGCCTCGGACTGCTGGGTTGTCATGGTGCGTCTCTCCCGGGGCGCAGGTGCCGCGGTGCTGTCCGCGACGGAACTTACTTGACGACCGGCTAGTTAATCGCCGTTCGGCACGGTAAGTTGTTCCCTAGCCGGTCGTCAAGCCAGTTTCGAAGCAGCCCCCCTGGGCAGGGAGAATGCGACCAAGAACCGGACCTTGACACCCGTCCGCACTTCACGAGGCAGGCCGCCAGCGATGACCACTCCCCAGAGCCCCCGCAGCGACACCAGAGCGCGGATCATCGACGTGGCGCTGGAGTTGTTCGCCGAGCACGGCTACGAGAAGACCTCGCTGCGCGAGATCGCCGACCGCCTCGGCGTCACCAAGGCCGCCCTGTACTACCACTTCAAGACCAAGGACGACATCGTCCGCGGCATCGTCGAGAAGATGGCCGCCCCGCTGGACGACGCCATCGCGTTCGGCGAGGGCAAGGACTGGTCGCCCGAACTGCGCGACGAACTGATCCGCCGGTTCGCCGCCGGCATGGGCGAGCGGGCGCCGCTGCTGCGCTTCTTCCACGAGAACCAGCCCGCGCTGCGGGAGTCCGCGGCCGGGCTGGCGTTCAAGGAGCGGATGATCAAGATGATCACCCTGCTGCACGGGCCGGAGCCGAGCTTCCGCGACAAGCTGCGCGCCACCGTCGCGCTGACGTCCATGCACTCGGCGATGTTCCTGCTCAAGGCCGACCTGTGCGAGCCGGGCCAGGAGCGCACCGGCCCGGTCACCGGCCTGGACGAGGCGATGGAGGCGGCCCTGGAGGTCGCCCTGGAGGTCGCCGCACACATCGAGCCGCCCACGCACTGACGCGGACGGCTCGACGGGGCAGGGCCCGGGTGGCGGATCAGAAGTTGTTCGCGCCGTGGCCCTTCAGGTAGCCGATCGGGTCGGTCACCTTCGCGTACTGGTTGACGGTACGGATCTCGAAGTGCAGGTGCGGACCGGTCGAGTTGCCGGTGTTGCCGGACTTGCCGATCCGGTCGCCCGCGTTCACGTGCTGCCCGGCCTTCACCTCCAGCTGCGACAGGTGCGCGTACTGGGCGAAGCGGCCGTCGGCCAGCTTCAGCACGACCTGGTTGCCGTACGCGCCGGCCCAGCCGGACGACACCACGGTCGAGTTGCCGACCGCCAGCAGCGGGGTGCCCACGGAGACCGCGAAGTCGGTGCCGGTGTGGTAGCCGGCCGCGTACGACGGGTTGGTCTTGTGGTACGGGTTGCTGATCCGAGCGCCCGGGGCGGGGGAGGACCAGTCCATCTTGACCGGCTCGGGCGCCGGGGCGGGCGCGGGAGCCGGCTCGGGCGCCGGAGCCGGCGCGGGCGCCGGGGCGGGGGCGGGAGCCGGGGCCGGCTGCTCGGCCGGAGCGGGCTGCTCGGCCGGGCCGGCGGGCTGCTCGGCCGGCTGCGCCTGGTCCTGGTGCTCGCTCGGGGCGTGCTCGACGGCCGGGTGCCCGTCGGCGGGGTGCTCGTCCGCCTGCTTCGCCAGGTGCTCCAGGTTGGCGGCGACCTTGGCCATCGGGCTGCTGTCGTCCTGGTGGCGAGCCGGAGCGGACAGCTCCAGGTCGCCGCTCTCCAGGTGGGTGTCCGCCGCGGCGAACGGGGAGCTGCCCAGGGCGGCCGGGACGGTCTGCGCGGAGGCGTGTCCGGCAGGGATCAGCACGGCGCCGAAGGCGGCCACAGCGGCGCCGGCGACGACCGCCTTGGTGGGGGTTCGGCGGGCCGGGGCCGCAGCGGCGGCAGCGCCGGAACCGGTGATGGCGTGGATGTGGCGGGTGCTGATCGCCTGGAGAATCCGGCGGCCGGTGGCGGGGAAAGAACGCATCGGGAGTCGGTACCTCACGGACGGGGCCAGAGCGGGGCCGAGCCGGGGGGCTCGCCGAACTGGTGGAACGACTCCGGTGTAAACGACCCCCCGGGGCAGGCCCAAGCGTGTGACGTACGACGGCGGGTAGTGGACGAAGCTCACGGAATACCGACCCGGAGCCTCCCGCGAACCGGCATATTCGCCCTCGAACCTCCTACTTCCGGTCGTAGGTCGCCGAGGCCCTGTGACCAGCGCCACCGGGAAGCGGCCGGTTTGACCCCGGAGCGCCCCGGGTAGAACCGGCTTTCGAACCAGCTGCGCCATCCGATCCACCCAGCCGTCGGAGATGATCAGCTGATGAATGACACCCCGGTGCAGGACCGCCGCTTCACCGCCCGCCGCCAGGCCCACCGCCTGCTGTCCGGCGGCCGCCCGCAGACCGTCCGCGAATCCCTCGCCGAGCTCGCCGCACTGGCCGACGGCCCCTACCCGCTGGACGAGCCCACCGACCTGTACGGCAACGGCATCGTCCGCACCCTGGAGCGCCGCACCGCCGAGCTGCTCGGCAAACCCGACGCCGCCTACTTCCCCACCGGCACGATGGCCCAGCAGGCCGCCCTGAAGACCTGGGCCGACACCCACGGCCCGGTGGTCGCGATGCACCCGCTCGCCCACCCCGAGGTGCACGAGCGCCGCGCCCACCAGGTGCTCAGCGGCCTGCGCTCCGTCCCGCAGGCCACCGGTCGGCAGCAGCCCACCGCCGCGGACCTGGCCGCCCTGGACGAGCCGTTCGACGTCCTGATGCTGGAACTCCCGCTGCGCGACGCCGGCTTCCTGCTGCCCAGCTGGGAGGAGCTGTCCGCGCTGTACGACTTCGCCGCCGACCGCGGCCTGCCGGTCCACCTGGACGGCGCCCGGCTGTGGGAGTCCGCCCCGCACCTGGGCCGGAGCCTGCCGGAGATCTGCGCCCGCGCCGGGTCGGTGTACGTCTCCTGCTACAAGTCGCTGGGCGGGCACAGCGGCGCGCTGGTCGCCGGCGAGGAGGAGTTCGTCCGCCGGATCAAGGTCTGGCGGCACCGCTACGGCGGCAAGCTGTGGCAGCAGTGGCCTGCGGTGCTGTCCGCGCTGGCCGGCCTGGACCGCGAGCTGCCCCGGCTGCCCGACTACGTGGCGCACGCCAAGGTGATCGCCGCCGCGCTCGCCGAGACCCCCGGCGCCCGGATCAACCCGGAGCCGCCGCACACCCACCAGTTCCAGCTCTGGCTGCCGTACCCGGCCGAGCGGCTGGTCGAGGCCGGCCACCGGCAGGCCGAGGAACAGGGCGTGTCGCTGTTCGGCGGCTGGTGGGAGCCCGGCCCGCAGCCCGGCGTGGCGCTGACCGAGGTGACGGTGGCCGCCGCCGCCCTGGAGTGGAGCGCCGAGGAGGTCAGCGCGGCGATGGCGGGTTTCCTCGCGCTGCTCCGATAGCCGAGGAGTTCAGGAACGGCGAAGAGCCCCGGCGGTCCGAAAACCGCCGGGGCCCTTCGTTCAGTACTGCCGTTCAGCCGTGCTCAGGCAAGCGTCACTTGGAGCGCTTGACCTGGATCAGGGCCTCCAGCTCGTTGTGCGACTGCCACAGCACCTGGATCTGGGTACCGGTGTTCGGCACCTGGACGGAGCTGTACTTGTTCGACGCGTCCCAGTAGCTGTTGGTGCGGTCGTTGAAGACCGTCACGCCGCGCTCGCTGGGGATCTTGGTGAGCGCGTCGGCCTTGTGCAGCTGCAGGCCGGTGGTGCGCTCGAAGCGGAAGGTGGAGTCGTACGCCTGGAAGCGCGGACGCATCAGGCTGCCGTCGTTCCACTTCAGCGGGGCCGGGTGGGCGTCGATCGGGAGGATCAGACCCTGGCCGGGGTGGTTGGCCACGTTGTTGTCCGACTGCGAGGAGTCCCACAGCCAGATCAGGATGCCGTTCTGGTTGGCGTAGTGCTCGACCCAGTCGGGGCGGGCGGCCGAACCGAAGTTGTACGGGCCGGTCTTCAGCGTGGTGTCGAAGGACACGTACTGGCGGTTCTCGACCAGGTAGTGCTGGTCGTAGTCCTTGTTGAACTTGCCGGAGATCCGGGAGAAGCCCGACGCGGTCCAGCCGTTGTCACCGTTCTCGGCACCATCGGTGAAGATGGCCGCACCGTTCGCGGTCACCGCGATCTCGTCCAGGGCCAGGCCCTTCATGTGGACGCCCGGGTCGGTGGTGTTGTGGAAGCGGACCTTGATCGCCTTGCCGGCGTACGCGTCCAGCGAGAACGCCAGGTCGCCCCAGCCGGCCGAGTTGCCGGTGATGGAGTTCTCCGGCAGCGCCTTGCCGTTGAAGGTGCCGGCCAGCGAGGACCAGTTCTTGCCGCCGTCGGTGGACACCTCGGCGTACGCGAAGTCGTAGTCCTGCTCCAGGTCGTACCAGGCCTTCGCGGTGAGCGAGGCCGAGGTCTTCCCGGTGAGGTCGACGTCACGGGTCAGGGCGACGTTCAGGTTGTCGGCGCTGCCGCTCCACCACTCGTTGCCACCCGCGAACGGGGTGTTGATCTCGGTGGTGACGGTCTTCGCCGGCAGGTCGACGATCAGACCCTGCTTGCGCTTGTTGTTGTACTCGGCCGGGCCGAGCAGGCTGACGGCGTTCTTGCCGGCCTTGGCGGTGTCGTAGTCCAGCCAGCCCAGCTTCAGCTTCGACCAGATGTCCAGGTCGTTCGGCATGTCGCCGATCTCGTTGCGGCCCTCGCCCAGCCAGGAACCCGAGGACATCAGGGACCAGAAGCCGACCGAGTTGTCGATGCCGGTGCCGGAGGTGTCGTACAGGTCCGGCAGGCCCAGGTCGTGGCCGTACTCGTGGGCGAACACGCCCAGGCCGCCGTTCTCCGGCTGCATGGTGTAGTCGCCGACCCACAGGCCGGTGCCGCCGATCGGGGTGCCGCCGAGCTTGTTGTTCTCCGGACCGGTCTTGCCGGCCTGGTTGGCGTACACGTACGAGCGGTGCGCCCACAGGGCGTCGGTGCCCTGGACGCCGCCGCCGGCCGACTGGTCCTCACCGGCGTGGACGATCTGGAAGTGGTCCAGGTAGCCGTCCGGCTCGTTGAAGTTGCCGTTGCCGTTGAAGTCGTAACGGTCCCACTGGTCGTACTGCGCCAGGTCGGCCTTGATGTCCGCGTCGGTGCGGCCCTTGGCCTTCTGGTCGGCGACCCAGGCGTTGATGCCGTCGCGGATCAGGTCCTGCGCGTTGGCGCAGACGTGCTGGCCGCAGTAGTCCGAGCCGTAGCGGGCCTCGTTCCACGGGACCCGCACCCAGTCGGTGACCAGGCCGTCGACCGAGTAGCGGCCCGAGGACTGCTTCTCGTAGTAGGTCTTCAGCGACGGCTTGTTCGCCGCGAAGTACAGGTCCTGGTAGTGGGCCTGGTTGTAGTCCGCCTGCCAGGCAGTGGAGTTGTCCTTGGTGCGGTCCGGGGAGGCGATCTGGTTGTGCGCCGGGCCGGGGGTGCCGCCGTACTTCACCTTGCCGTCGGGGGTCTTGGTGGTGCTGTCCACCTGGTCGCCGAAGTCGACCAGGATGGTGAAGATCCGGTCGGTGCGCTCACGGGAGAGCTCGACGTACTTGTCGCGGCCCAGCTTGACCGCGCTGCTGCTGCCGTGCTTCTCGACCTTCGCGGTGCCGTTGACCAGCTGCTCTATCGCGGCCTTCTGCTCGGCCTGCACCTTGTCGGTCAGCGGGCTCTGCAGCTCGCGCGGCACCGTGTCGTTCTGAATGGCGTCGGCCGGGTCCTTGGCGACCGGCGTCGCCGGGGCGGCGGTGGCCGTACCCGGCAGCATGCCGACGCCGAGCGCGGCGGTCACCGCGATGGCGGCGGAGGCCGCGGCGACCTTCTTGGTCATCTTCAACGTGGGACGTCCTCCCCTTACCGGTGCGGCTGATGGCCGAGCCGGTGAACCAATGCAAGACAGGTGGACGACATTGGACCCAAGGTCGGGTAAAAAAGAAAGACCTTGACCGTGCCATGGCCACGCCGCTATGCTCCGGCAACTCAAATTATCTGACGATCCGTCAATCTACCTACGGTGTGGGCCGCTTGCGGATCGGTCGCACTCACACCGCGCCGGAGCCCACCCGTTCGGCCTCCACGGCCCCCGCATTCACAGCGCACGGAAACCTAAACAGTTTTTCAACTGAAAACCCGGACGCGAAAAAGCCACCGCCCCCGACCTGATCAGGTCGGAGGCGGCGGCTTGGAACGCGCTTTGTGGATCTATTACTTCGTCAGATCCGGACCGGTCGCCGAGACCGCCGCCGGAGTGTCCGCCACCGGGGACTTCTCCTCACCGCGGAAGGTGAACTTGGCTTCCTTGCCCTCACCCTCCACACCGACCACCACGATGTGGCCGGCCCGCAGCTCACCGAACAGGATCTTCTCGGACAGGTGGTCCTCGATCTCCCGCTGGATCGTGCGGCGCAGCGGACGGGCACCCAGGATCGGGTCGTAACCGCGCTTCGCCAGCAGCTTCTTGGCCTCGACACTGAGCTCGATGGCCATGTCGCGGTCCTTCAGGCGCTGGTCCACCTTCGCGATCATCAGGTCGACGATCTCGATGATGTTCGCCTCGGACAGCTGGTGGAACACCACGATGTCGTCGACACGGTTCAGGAACTCGGGGCGGAAGTGCTGCTTGAGCTCATCGCCGACCTTCGCCTTCATCCGCTCGTAGCCGGTCTGGACGTCACCCGTGGCCGCGAAGCCCAGGTTGAAGCCCTTGGAGATGTCCCGGGTGCCGAGGTTGGTGGTCATGATGATGACCGTGTTCTTGAAGTCCACGACCCGGCCCTGGGAGTCGGTCAGGCGACCGTCCTCCAGGATCTGCAGCAGCGAGTTGAAGATGTCCGGGTGGGCCTTCTCGACCTCGTCGAACAGCACCACCGAGAACGGCTTGCGGCGCACCTTCTCGGTGAGCTGGCCGCCCTCCTCGTAACCCACGTATCCGGGCGGGGAGCCGAACAGCCGCGACACGGTGTGCTTCTCCGAGAACTCGGACATGTCGAGCGCGATCAGCGCGTCCTCGTCCCCGAACAGGAACTCCGCCAGGGTCTTGGACAGCTCGGTCTTACCGACACCCGAGGGGCCGGCGAAGATGAACGAACCACCGGGGCGCTTCGGGTCCTTCAGACCGGCCCGGGTACGGCGGATCGCCTGGGAGAGCGCCTTGATGGCGTCCTCCTGGCCGATGACCCGCTTGTGCAGCTCGTCCTCCATGCGCAGCAGACGCGAGGACTCCTCCTCGGTCAGCTTGAAGACCGGGATACCGGTGGCGGTGGCCAGGACCTCGGCGATGAGCTCCTCGTCCACCTCGGCCACGACATCCATGTCGCCGGCCTTCCACTCCTTCTCCCGCTTGGCCTTCGCGGTCAGCAGCTGCTTCTCGCTGTCGCGCAGACCGGCGGCCTTCTCGAAGTCCTGCGCGTCGATCGCGGACTCCTTCTCGCGGCGCACCTCGGCGATCTTCTCGTCGAACTCGCGCAGGTCCGGCGGCGCGGTCATCCGGCGGATGCGCATCCGGGAACCGGCCTCGTCGATCAGGTCGATCGCCTTGTCCGGCAGGAAGCGGTCCGAGATGTACCGGTCGGCCAGGGTGGCGGCGGCGACCAGGGCCGAGTCGGTGATCGAGACGCGGTGGTGCGCCTCGTACCGGTCGCGCAGGCCCTTGAGGATCTCGATGGTGTGCGGGAGCGAGGGCTCGGCGACCTGGATCGGCTGGAAGCGGCGCTCCAGCGCGGCGTCCTTCTCCAGGTGCTTGCGGTACTCGTCCAGCGTGGTGGCGCCGATGGTCTGCAGCTCACCGCGGGCCAGCATCGGCTTCAGGATGGAGGCGGCGTCGATCGCGCCCTCGGCGGCGCCCGCGCCGACCAGGGTGTGCAGCTCGTCGATGAACAGGATGATGTCGCCGCGGGTGCGGATCTCCTTGAGCACCTTCTTCAGGCGCTCCTCGAAGTCACCGCGGTAGCGGGAGCCGGCCACCAGGGCGCCGAGGTCCAGCGTGTAGAGCTGCTTGTCCTTCAGCGTCTCCGGGACCTCGCCCTTGACGATCGCCTGGGCCAGGCCCTCGACGACGGCGGTCTTGCCGACGCCGGGCTCGCCGATCAGCACCGGGTTGTTCTTGGTGCGGCGGGACAGCACCTGCATGACCCGCTCGATCTCCTTCTCGCGCCCGATCACCGGGTCGAGCTTGGCCTCGCGGGCGGCCTGCGTCAGGTTGCGGCCGAACTGGTCGAGCACCAGGGAGGTGGACGGGGTGCCCTCGGCGGGGCCGCCGGCCGTGGCCGACTCCTTGCCGCTGCCGGTCGAGTAGCCGGACAGCAGCTGGATCACCTGCTGGCGCACCCGGTTCAGGTCGGCGCCGAGCTTCACCAGGACCTGGGCGGCGACGCCCTCGCCCTCGCGGATCAGGCCGAGCAGGATGTGCTCGGTGCCGATGTAGTTGTGGCCGAGCTGAAGGGCCTCGCGGAGCGACAGCTCCAGCACCTTCTTCGCCCGGGGAGTGAAGGGGATGTGGCCGGACGGGGCCTGCTGGCCCTGGCCGATGATCTCCTCGACCTGCTGGCGGACCGCCTCGAGCGAGATGCCGAGGCTCTCCAGCGCCTTGGCGGCGACACCCTCGCCCTCGTGGATCAGGCCCAGGAGGATGTGCTCGGTGCCGATGTAGTTGTGGTTGAGCATCCGGGCTTCTTCCTGTGCCAGGACGACAACCCGCCGCGCGCGGTCGGTGAACCTCTCGAACATCGTTAATCGCTCCTCAGAGCGGTCGGTCAGTTCGGGGGCCGTCCCCGCCCTGTCCTTCCGCATGCTAGTCCCGCTCAGCGGCGCGGCTACGGAACTCCCACCGGAGCGGGAGAAACATGCTGCGCGACCAGCCGACACCTTTCCCAACCTGATGCTGGGAGACGGTGTTCCCAGCGGCGGGCCCGATGCACCGGATACCGCTACGCCAACGGCGAACACAGTCCGGTGGAACCGGTGGACCGGCCCCGCGCAGTGCTGCGGCCGGGCTCCTGCGACCCCGTCCACCTGCATTCATACCCGGTTGGGCGGCGGGTTTCGCGCGGTTTCCGGGGGGTGCTTGTTCGCCTGGCGAGAAGTCGGCCGACCGGGCACCCGGAGTGACGGCCGGTCAGGCCGACCCCGCGTGACGTCCCGCCACACCGGCGGCGGTCGTGACCGGGTCGCTCACTCCAGCGTTGCACAGGTCGTGACCAGTTCGCCGCCGGCCGCCGCCCGTACCCCTTGGACGCCTCGGCCGACCGGGATCGGTCGGTCCGGAGCGGACCGGGTGATCGCACCGCTGCGGCCCGCACTGGCCGCCCTCGGCCGCCTCGACCGGCTCGGCCGCACCACCGGACCGGTGCTGCGACACGGCGGCCGGGCCGCCTTCCTGCTCGCCCCGGGGGCCGCCGAGCCGGTGCCCGACCTGTTGGGCTGGCTCGGCTGGGGCCCCGAACTGCGGCTGCCGATCGACGCCGTCACGGCGCACCCGGGAGAGCCCCGGGTGCCCGAACCGCGGACCGCCGACTGGCTGCGGGCCGGCTCCGAGCGGCCCGCACTGGACCTGCGCTCGCCCGACCTGCTGTGCCTGCTGGACGCCCTGGCGGACGCCTGTGCGCGGGAGCGACTGGGGTTGCCGCCCGCGCGGTGATGAAGCCGGACGCCTCAGGAGGCGTTGGCCTTCTCGTACGCCTCGCGCACGTTGCTCGGAACCCGGCCGCGGTCGTTGACCGGGTAGCCGTTCTCCTTCGCCCAGTTACGGATCTTGGCGGTGTCGGCCCCACCGGCCGAGGAGGCGGAGCGCCCGGCGCCCCGGGTGCCGCCGCGCCGCGGGGCGGTCAGCCGACCGCTCTGCTTGCGGCCCTTCTCGACGTACGGGGCAAGCAGGCCGCGGAGCTTGTCCGCGTTGTCGCTCTTCAGGTCGATCTCGTAGGCCACGCCGTCCAGGGCGAACGTCACCGTCTCGTCCGCGGAGCCACCGTCGAGATCGTCTTCCAGAATGACCTGAACCCTCTGTGCCACGGGCTTCCCTTTCCGCGATAACGGTCCATTGCCTAGTGAAAGGAAAGCGCCTTTTCCCGGAAAACACAAACCCCTGTGCCGCCCGTCGTGCCCGCAGAGCTGGATCAGAGGTGCAGCAGCATGCGCGAGTTGCCCAGTGTGTTCGGCTTCACCCGCTCCAGGTCGAGGAACTCGGCGACACCTTCGTCGTACGAGCGCAGAAGTTCTTCATAGACTTCTGTGGCCACGACCGCCGGGTCTGCCGTACGATCGTCGTTTTCGCCGATCTCGACGAAGCCGTGTTTCGAGAAGAACGGCACCTCGAACGTCAGGCAGAAAATCCGACGGACGCCGAGCCAGCGTGCCGTCTCCAGCAGCTTGTCCAGCAGCTGGTGCCCGATGCCGAGGCCTTTGCAGATCGGATCGACCGCGAGGGTGCGCACCTCGGCCAGGTCCTCCCACATCACGTGCAGTGCGCCGCAGGCCACCACGCGGCCGTCCTCGTCGCGTTCGGCGACCCAGAACTCCTGGACGGATTCGAACAGTGTGACGGTCGGCTTGTCGAGCAGAATGCCGTCGCGGGCGTACGTGTCGATGAGCCGGCGAACGGCGCGTACGTCGGTGGTCCGCGCACGGCGGATGGTGACCTCCATGCCGGGGAACGTTATCGTGCCCCGGGCGGGCGGGTCTCCTCGGTATCGACACCGGACACTCGGAGAGCGTCGCGCAGCCACTCGCGCTGTTCCGGCGACATCATCCCGAAGAAGTGCACCAGGGCCGCGGCCGGATTGTCACTCGTCGCCCAGGCATCGTTCATCAGCGCGGCGGTGTAAGCCTCGCGCGAGGACACCGGCTCATATCGGTATGCGCGCCCCGCGCGCTCCCGGCGCACCCAGCCCTTTCGATAGAGCTTGTCGAGCACCGTCATCACCGTTGTGTACGCGATTTCACGTTCCGAACGCAGATCCTGCAGAACCTCTCGAACGGTGACCGGGCGGTTCCACTGCCACACCCGGGTCATGATGTCGTTCTCGAGTTCTCCGAGTGGCCGCACCATAGTGCGGCCCAGGATAGGACCGAATCGGACAAAGGGCGGCAAATGGCAAACAGACCGGCGCGCCGCTCCCCGAAAGAGGGAACGGCGCGCCGGCCGGTGATCGGACTATTCGGTGGAGGAGGTGGAGGAAGCCGTCACCATCGCCTCGGCGGCGGCGTCCTCCTTGGCCTTCTGGGCACCGCCCTGGCTGCGGATGATGGCCCGCACCAGGAAGGCGAAACCGATCGCCATGACCAGGGGCGGGACGAGCGCGCTGACGTACTCCATGGGTCTACTCCTCGGTGTCCTCGGTGTCCTCGTCGGCTTCGGCGGTCTTCTCCGCCTTCCCGGCCTTCTCGGGCTTCACCAGCGGGAAGAGCACCGTCTCGCGGATGTTCTTGCCGGTCAGCAGCATGATCAGGCGGTCCACACCCAGGCCGAGGCCGCCGGTGGGCGGCATCGCGTACTCCAGGGCGCGCAGGAAGTCCTCGTCCAGCTGCATCGCCTCGACGTCGCCACCGGCCGCCAGCAGGGACTGCGCGGTCAGGCGGGCGCGCTGCTCGACCGGGTCGATCAGTTCGGAGTAGGCGGTGCCGATCTCGGTACCGAAGATCACCAGGTCCCACTTCTCCGCGACACCCTCGATCGAGCGGTGCTGGCGGGTCAGCGGGGACACCTCGGTCGGGTAGTCCTTGATGAAGGTCGGCTTGATCGCGTGGTGCTCCAGCAGGCGCTCGACCATCTCCAGGACGATCTGGCCGTGGCCCCACTCCTTCTCGTACGGGATGCCGGCCGCGTCGGCGAGCTTGCGCAGCTCGTCCACCGAGGTGGCGGGGGTGACCTCGGTGCCCAGGTGGGCGGAGATGCCCGGGTAGACCGAGACCTCCTGCCAGGGCTCCGCCAGGTCGATCTCGTGCTCGGTGCCGTCCGGGCCCAGGCCCTTGACCACGGTGGTGCCCAGCGCGTCCCGCGCGGCGTTCACGATGATCGCCCGGATCAGCTCGGCCTGGGTGTCGTAGTCGCCGTACGCCTCGTACGACTCCAGGGCGGTGAACTCCGGGTTGTGGGTGGCGTCCGCGCCCTCGTTGCGGAAGTTCCGGTTGATCTCGAAGACCTTCTCGGCGCCGCCGACCACCAGGCGCTTCAGGTACAGCTCGGTCGCGATCCGCAGGTACAGCTCGATGTCGTACGCGTTGATGTGCGTCCTGAACGGACGGGCGTTGGCGCCGCCGTGGATCGGCTGCAGCATCGGGGTCTCGACCTCGAGGTAGCCGCGGTCCTCGTAGGTGCGGCGGATCGAGCGGATCACCCGGGTGCGCAGGTGCAGCATCTCGCGCGCCTCGGGGTTGACGATCAGGTCCACGTAGCGCTGGCGGACCCGGGCCTCCGGGTCGGTCAGGCCCTTGTGCTTGTCCGGCAGCGGGCGCAGGCACTTGGCGGTGAGCTCCCAGCGGTCCACCATCACGCTCAGCTCGCCGCGGCGGGAGGTGATCACCTCGCCCTCGACGCCGACCTGGTCGCCGAGGTCGATGTCGGCCTTCCAGGCGGCCAGCCGCTCCTCGCCCAGCTTGTCCAGGGACAGCATCACCTGGAGGTCGCCGGAGCCGTCGCGCAGGGTGGCGAAGCAGAGCTTGCCGCCGGTGCGGGCCAGGATGACCCGGCCGGTGATGCCCGCCCGTTCGCCGGTCGCGGTGTCCGGCGCCAGGTCCGGGTGCTTGTCGCGCAGCTCGGCGATGGTCGAGGTGCGGGGGAAGCCGACCGGGTACGGGTCGATGCCGGCGGCCCGCAGCCGGTCCAGCTTCTCGCGCCGGACGCGCATCTGCTCGGGAAGGTCGTCGGTCGCGGGGAGAGTGCTCTGATCGCTCACCCCACCAGGGTAGCCAGGCTCACGGGCACTTCCGCCACGGGATATCGCGCCGCACGCCCCCGCCCCCCGGCCACGGCGGATCCCCGGGCCGCCGACGGGGCGGCCCGGGGAGCCCTGACGTCGACTCAGTTGTGCGCGCCGGTCCTGCGCCGGCGGGCGACCACGGCGATCACGCCGCCGCCCACCACGATGGCGCCCAGGCCCAGCCCGAGCATGGTGCCGGTGCCCTCGCTGCCGGTGGACGCCAGGTCGCCGCTGGTGGCGGCGTGCGAGGAGGCGCTGCCACTGGCGGTCGGGGTCGCCCGGCCGGCCGAGGCCGAGGCCGAACCGGTCGGGCCGGAGCCGGCGGGCGGGGTGGACTGCCCGCCGCCCGACCCGGTGCTCGGGGGGCTCGGCTCGGCGGTGGTGGCGGCGGTGCCGAGCGCCAGCGTGATCGAGTTGTTGGCGTTATTGGTGTCGTACGGCAGCGGCTCGACCCTGTTCTCCGACCCGCCCTGCGCGGTGGTCAGCGCGATGGCGACCACCGGACCGGTGGCCGGAGCGGAGACCGCGAGCGGCACGTCGAAGACCTTGTCCTCGCCGCCGGCCAGCCACTCCGGAAGGTTGCAGGCGACGACGTCCGGGTGCTGGTCGCGCACGAAGCAGCCGTCGGGCAGTTTGCCGGCGACGGTGACCCCGGAAGGCGGCGTCAGGAGGAACTCGGCGACGGGGCTGCCACTGCGCAGGTAGCCGACCGAGGCCGGGCCGTCGCTGTGCGCCCTGACCTTCAGGATGCCCTTCTTACCGCCGTCGGTGGGGACCCACACCGCCCAGGACGAGAGGTCCGCGTGGCTGTCGACCCGGTACTGGAGGATCACCGCGCTGCGCGAGTACGGGCCGACGTTCGGCGGGCCGGGCTTGGTGCCTTCCTGCTCCGGCACGTCCGTGACGAGGCGGGTGCCGCTGTTGGTGGCGGGCGTGAAGGTGTAGCCCCGGTGCAGGTACTGGAGTTCGCTGTCGTACTCGCCCGGCAGGGCCTGGTACTCGACGTCCGGGTAGAGCGCGTCGGCGCCGACAGCGATCTCCATCGGGGCGACCGTGACGGTCTGGCCGGGCTTGACCGAGGTGTTGATGGTGCAGATGGCCGCCTCGGTGAGGCCGAACGTTCCGCTGGTGTCGACGGGCTTGCCGTACGAGCAGTTGGCGTAGTGCTGCTTGAACTTGAGGCCCGGGGAGAGCTGGGCGGCGATCACCAGCCGGCCGCTGGCCAGGGTGCCGTTGTTGGTGAGCTCCAGCGGCTGCCTGATGGTGGAGCCGGGCTTGCCGCCGTCGAACTTGTGGCCCTGGTCCGCGCCGGTCTTGAACTCCAGCTTCGGGCCGCCCGCGTACACCGCGACGTCGGTGCTGGTGATCGGGCCGTCGACCCAGCCCTGACTGATCTTCAGGTGGCCGGCCGTCCCCTGCGGCGCGCCCTTGAGGCCCGTCAGCACGGGGTGGAACTGGTGGCTGAAGTCGGGGTGCTGCTGGGAGGGGTACTGGCGGTAGGTGCAGGTGAAGACCTGTCCCGCCGAAGTGCACTTCGCGCCCGACTCGGTGTCGGGCGCGAAGGCGGCGATGCCGGCCAGGCCGGTCGCGTCGTAGGTGTAGACGATGTCCCGGGCGCTGGAACCGGTGAACGTGCCGAGCGAGTTGAAGATCAGCTGGTACGCGGTGGCGTCGCCGCTGTCGGGGACGGCCGGGACGGAGACGGCGGACGGGACGTCGAACTGGAGCTCGTCCGCGGCTAGCGCGGGCGTCGAGGTGAGAGCCAGGATTGCGGCGGCGGCCACCGGTGCGGCGAGGGCGGCCGGACGCGTGATGCGCGAATTCCCCACGATGATCCTTCGATCTTTCGGATGCGACCGGCCCAGACGATAGGGGGGATTCCGGCCATCGATGCGGTGTTATTTCGGACAGTTCGGGACGCGGCCGCCGCTATCGCTCGAACCTGTTGTCAAATCTTGACCCTTGTTCCTCCGTGGGTGCCTCACCATGTCGACACATCTCCAGCGGGCAACGCGAAGAGCCCCCTCCGGGGAGGGGGCTCAAGGCAGTTGACTGGCCGTCAGCCGTCTGTGCCGGTGGCGAGTTCCGGCTGGTCGGTGTCGGTGGGCGGTTCGGGGGCGGGGCGGGTGCGGCGGCCGAAGAGTTCGGCGGGGGTGGGCATCCGGCGCGGCCGGGGGCGATCGGCGGGGGGCTGCGGGTGCTGGTCGCTCATCGGGAACCGTCCTCCAACTGGGATGGCGGGCTGGGGTTCGGACGCGGGGCTCGGTACGGCGGCGAGGTGCCGCTGCCCGGAGCCGAGGGAGAGTCGTTCGCGGACCTCCGCCTCGGCGAGTGCGTGGCAGCGTCCGGCGAGCCGGGAGCGGCGGGCGTGTTCGGGCGGGCCGCACGGCTGGCGGGACAAGGCGCGCAGGGCGGAGAGGTCCTCGGCGGTGGGCAGGTAGCCGTCGGTGACGGCCTCCTCCAGCCGTTCCAGGTAGCCGCCCGCGCTGCCGGGCAGGGCGGCGCGGTAGCGGCCCAGGTCGGCCAGCAGGAACGCGCGCAGCCGCCCGCCCTCCTGGACCGCCTCGTCGATGGCCTCGGTGAGCCGAAGCGCGTCCTGGACGTCCTCGGCCCACAGTTCGCCGCTGGCGGTGGGCATCGGGAGCCGGTCGGGCGCGGCCGGATAGAGGGCTTGGGCGAGGGCACGGCGCAGCACCCGGACTTCGTCGGCGCTGAAGGCCATGCCGCCGCGCGATCCGTGTGGCGTTGGCATGGCTCGACAGTACGTGCCGTACGTCCGACTTATGGCGATTGAGGACGTGTTTGTCCCGATTGGCCTATGAGATGGTGCATCTGACGTCCGGTCGGCGGTCCAATGGCGGCCGACCGGGCGTCAGCGGCCCTCAGGCGGTGGCCGGGCGGTTGCGCTCGAAGATCAGACGCAGGCCGATCAAGGTCAGCCACGGCTCGTGCACGTCGATCGAATCGGCCTCGCCGAGGACCAGCGGGGCCAGGCCGCCGGTGGCGATCACCTGGACGTCGTTCGGGTCCTTGGCCAGTTCCTTGGCCATCCGGTTGACCAGGCCGTCCACCTGCCCGGCGAAACCGTACAGGATGCCCGACTGCATGCCCTCGACGGTGTTCTTGCCGATCACGTTGCGCGGGCGGGCCAGCTCGATCTTGCGGAGCATCGCGGTGCGGCCGCCCAGGGCGTCGACCGAGATCTCGATGCCCGGGGCGATCGCGCCGCCCACGTAGTCGCCGCGCGCGTTGATCGCGTCGAAGGTGGTGGCGGTGCCGAAGTCGACCACGATGCACGGCCCGCCGTACAGGTGGTTGGCGGCCAGCGCGTTGACGATCCGGTCCGCGCCGACCTCCTTCGGGTTGTCCATCAGCACGTGCACGCCGGTCTTCACGCCCGGCTCCACGATCACCGCCGGCACGTCCCCGTAGTACCGGCGGGTCACCTCGCGCAGCTCGTGCAGCACCGCCGGCACCGAGGAACAGATCGCCAGGCCGGCCACCCGGTCGTCCGCCGAGACGATCGGGTGGGCGCCCATCAACCCCTGGAGCAGCACCGCCATTTCGTCGGCGGTGCGGCGCGGGTCGGTGGAGATCCGCCAGTGCTCGACGATCTCCTCGCCGTCGAACAGGCCGAGCGTGGTCTGGGTGTTGCCGACGTCGATGGTGAGGAGCATGGGGCGCTTTCTGCTTGGAAGGGTCAGGAACTGCGGAGGTCCAGGCCGATGTCCAGGATCGGCGAGGAGTGCGTCAGGGCGCCGACGGCCAGGTAGTCGACACCAGTCTCCGCGACCTCGCGCGCGGTGGCCAGGGTCAGGCCGCCGGAAGCCTCCAGCTTCGCCCGGCCCGCGACCAGGGCGACTGCCTCGCGCAGCTGCTCGGTGCTGAAGTTGTCCAGCAGGATCAGGTCCGCGCCGGCCTCCAGCACCGGGGTGATCTGGTCGATGGTGTCCACCTCGACCTCGATCGGCAGCTCCGGGAACGCGGCCCGGACGGCGTTGAACGCCTCGGCGACGCCGCCGGCGGCGACCACGTGGTTGTCCTTGACCAGCGCCGCGTCCGAGAGCGCCATCCGGTGGTTGGCGCCGCCGCCCGCGCGGACCGCGAACTTCTCCAGCGCGCGCAGGCCCGGAGTGGTCTTGCGGGTGTCCCGGACCACCGCCTTGGTGCCCTCCAGGGCGTCCGTCCAGGCGCGGGTCGCGGTGGCGATGCCGGACAGGTGGCAGAGCAGGTTGAGCGCGGAACGCTCGGCGGTGAGCAGGTCGCGGGTACGGCTGCGCACCGAGAGCAGCACCTGGCCGGCCTCGACCGCCGCGCCGTCCTCGACGTGCCGCTCGACCTCGAACTCGTCCTCGCACACCAGCGAGACGACCGCCTCGGCGACCCGCAGGCCCGCGACGACTCCCGCCTGACGGGCCGTGAAGTCCGCGGTGGCGACGGCCTCGGCGGGGACGGTCGCCACCGAGGTGACGTCCTCGCCGCCGGCCAGGTCCTCGGACAGGGCCATCATCGCCACGTCCTCCACCTCGACCGGGTCCAGGCCGGCCGCCTCCAGCAGCTCGGCCAGCGCCGGGTCGAGCCCGGTCTCGTACACCTCGCCGTCACCGCAGGCACAGCCGTCGCCACAGCCGTCGGACTCGGTGGGCAGGAGGGGGAGTTCGTCGTGGGACATGGGTGAGGCTCCAAGAGGTGGGTGCGAAACCGGGGGCGCGAAAGAACGGGGCGGGCGGAACGTCAGCTGCTGACGGGGTGGGTGATGTGGCGGTGCCAGTGGGTGTCGTCGCGGTCGGGGAAGTCCTCGCGCCAGTGGCAGCCGCGGGTCTCCTCGCGGAGGGTGGCGGCGGCGGTGAGGGCGGTGGCGACCTGGTGGAGGTTGGTGGCTTCCCAGGTTTCGACGGAGGGGGAGGCGGGGTGGGCCGGGTCGGGCAGGGCCGCCAGGCCCTTCGCGGTGGCGGCCAGCGAGTCCGCGGAGCGGATCACGCCCGCGCCGGTGGACATCAGGTGCTGGATCGCGCCGCGGCTCTCCGCGGGCAGCAGCGGCACCGGCGTGGCGGCCTGGGCGGCGTCGGCGTCCACGGTGCGGGCGGGGAGCTGCCCGGCCTCGGCCAGTTCGGCCAGGTCGGCGGCGATCCGTTCGGCGAACACCAGGCCTTCGAGCAGCGAGTTGGAGGCGAGGCGGTTGGCCCCGTGCACGCCGGTGCAGGCGACCTCGCCGCACGCGTACAGGCCGGGGACGGTGGTGCGGCCGTGCAGGTCGGTGCGGATGCCGCCGGAGGCGTAGTGCGCGGCCGGGGCGACCGGTATCGGCTCGGTGACCGGGTCGATGCCGTGGCTGCGGCAGGCGGCCAGGATGGTGGGGAAGCGGTTCTCCCACATCTCGGCGCCGAAGTGCCGACCGTCCAGATACATGTGCCGGGTGTCGTGGGCGTTCATCCGGCGGGTGATGGCCTTGGCGACGATGTCGCGCGGGGCGAGTTCGGCGAGTTCGTGCTGGCCGATCATGAAGCGCACACCGTCGGCGTCCACCAGGTGCGCGCCCTCGCCGCGGACGGCTTCGGAGACCAGCGGCTGCTGGCCCTGCGCGTCCGGGCCGAGGAACAGCACGGTGGGGTGGAACTGGACGAACTCCAGGTCGGTGACCTCGGCGCCGGCCCGCAGGGCGAGTGCCACGCCGTCGCCGGTGGAGACCGCCGGGTTGGTGGTGGCCGAGAACACCTGGCCCATGCCGCCGGACGCCAGCACCACGGCGCGGGCCAGGATCGCGCCGACGCCGTCCCGCTGGCCCTCGCCCATCACGTGCAGGGTGACGCCGGAGGCGTGGCCGCCGGCGTCGGTGAGCAGGTCCAGGACGAGGGCGTGTTCGATGAGTTCGAGGCCCGGGTCGGCCTCGACGGCGGCGACCAGGGCGCGCTCGATCTCGGCGCCGGTGGCGTCGCCGCCGGCGTGCGCGATCCGGCGGCGGTGGTGGCCGCCCTCGCGGGTGAGGACGATCTCGCCGTCCTCGTCGAGGTCGAACTCGGCGCCCACCTCGATCAGTCGGCGCACCGCGTCCGGACCCTCGGTGACCAGCGTCCGGACGGCGTCCTCGTCGCACAGCCCGACCCCGGCGACCAGGGTGTCCTGGAGGTGCTGCTCCGGGGTGTCGCCCTCGCCCAGGGCGGCGGCGATGCCGCCCTGGGCCCAGCGGGTGGAGCCGTCGTCGAGCATCGCCTTGGTGACCACCATGGCCCGCAGGCCGGCCTTGCGGACGTTGAGCGCGACGGTGAGTCCGGCCACGCCGGAGCCGACCACGACCACGTCGGTGCTCGTGGTCCAGCCGGGGGCGGGGGCGGTCAGGCGGTGCGACATGGCTTCAGCTGCTCCTTCAGTGCGCGGCGGCGACGGCCGCGCCGTCCGCCCCACGGTACGCGGCGTCACCGCGCAGCAGTCCGCTGCCCTCGGGGGCGTCCGCGGGGTCGCCGCCCAGGCCGGTGATCCGGTTGTGCTCGTCCACGAACACCACCTTCGGCAGGTACGCCTTGGCCTCGGCGGTGTCCATCTGCCCGTATGCGATCAGGATCACCAGGTCGCCGGGGTGGACCAGCCGGGCGGCGGCACCGTTGATGCCGATGACGCCGGAGCCGCGCGGGCCCGCGATGGTGTAGGTCTCCAGCCGGGCGCCGTTGTTGATGTCGACGATGTGGACCAGCTCGCCGGGGAGTAGGTCCGCGGCGTCGAGCAGGTCCTCGTCGACCGTCACCGATCCCACGTAGTGCAGGTCGGCCTGGGTGACGGTGGCACGGTGGATCTTGGACTTGAGCATGGTGCGGAGCATGTGGTCACGCCTCTCTGAGTGCATGCCGGGGCTGCAGCCGTACTTGTCGGACGACGCAGTGCTTATCGGACGATGATGCTCACGTTGTCGATCAGCCGGGTCGAGCCGACCTTGGCCGCGAGCGCGAGCACCGCCTCGCCCCGGTAGTCGTCCGGCGCCTCGGTGAAGGACATCGGATCGATCAGGGCGAGGTAGTCGAGGGAGATGCCGTCCGCGCCGTCCAGCACGGCGGCGGCCGCCTCGCGGACGGCCTTGGCACCCTGGGCACCGGCGTCACGGCCGGCGAACAGGGCGCGGGAGAGGGCGAGCGCCTGGGCGCGCTCCTCGTCGGAGAGGAAACGGTTGCGGGAGGACAGCGCCAGGCCGTCCTCCTCGCGGACGGTCGGGACGCCGACGATCTCCACGTCGAAGTCCAGGTCCGCGACCATCCGGCGGATGATCGCCAGCTGCTGGGCGTCCTTCTCGCCGAAGACCGCGAAGTCGGGGTCGGTGATGTGCAGCAGCTTGGCGACCACGGTCAGCATGCCGTCGAAGTGGCCGGGGCGGGACGCGCCCTCGAAGCCCTCGCCCATCGGGCCCGCCGAGAGGCGCACCAGCGGCTCGCCGTTCGGGTACATCTCGTCCACGGACGGGGCGAACACCACGTCCGCGCCCATCTCCTCGGCGAGCGCGACGTCCGCGTCCAGGGTGCGCGGGTAGCGGTCGAGGTCCTCGCCGGCGCCGAACTGCAGCGGGTTCACGAACACCGTGACGGCCACCCGGCCGTCCTTGCCGACCTGGCGGCGGGCCTCCCGGACCAGCGCCGCGTGGCCCTGGTGCAGCGCGCCCATGGTCATCACCACGGCGTTGTCCACCGGCTGCTCGTCCGGCCAGAACGCGGCCTCGAACTCCTCCACGGTGCGGGTCAGCACCGCCTTGCGGACCTTCGCCGCCTTCGGGGCCTTCGCCGGGCGCCTGTCGCGTGCCATCAGTGCTTCTCCTCGTTCAGTACGTCCAGCAGCGCTGCCGCCGGTTCCGGCTTCAGCGATCCGTTGGCGACCGCCCGTTGCGCGGTCGCCTTCGCCATCGCCCGGTACGCCTGGCCGATGTCCGGGGTCACCGTAGCGAGTCGGTCCAGGTGCTTGCGCACCGTGCCCACGTCGCCCCGGGCGACCGGGCCGGTCAGCGCCAGGTCGCCGGAGCGCAGGGCGTTGTCCAGGGCCGCGCCGAGCAGCGGGCCGAGCATCTGGCCGGGCTCGGCGACACCCGCCGTGCGCAGCAGCTCCATCGCCTGCGCGACCAGCGTGACCAGGTGGTTCGCGCCGTGCGCGAGAGCCGTGTGGTACAGCGGCCGGACGTCCTCCGGGATCCAGGACGGCTCGCCGCCCATCTCCACCACCAGCGCCTCGGCGACCGGACGCAGCTCCTCGGGCGCGGTGACACCGAACGGGCAGCCGGCCAGCCGGGCCACGTCCACCGAGGTGCCGGTGAACGTCATCGCCGGGTGCAGCGCCAGCGGCAGCGCGCCCTTGCGGGTCGCGGGCTCCAGCACCGCCACGCCATGGGCACCCGAGGTGTGGACGAGTATCTGGCCCGGACGCACGGCGCCCGTCGCGGCCAGACCGCTCACCAGATCGGGCAGGGCGTCGTCCGGGACGGTCAGCAGCACCAGGTCGGCCGCCGCCATCACCTGCGGCGGCGTCACCAGACGGACGCCGGGCAGCAGGGCCTCGGCGCGACGCCGCGAGGCGGCGGACACACCGGACGCGGCGACCACCCGGTGGCCGGCCAGTTGCAGGGCCGCACCCAGGGCGGGACCGACCCGGCCGGCCCCGACCACACCGACAGTGAGCCGGGCCGGGCGGTTACCGGGGTCGGAGGGATCTCCGAAGTCGTGCAGCACTCTTCCGTTCCAGTCCTCGGCGGGTACCAGACGTACCGCTCAATGGTACGGGGCCGCCGCGCCCACCCTCCCGCCCGTGGCCCGGCAGGGAAGGGGAGGGGGTGGGGGGCTGCGGGTGTGCTGTTGGTGGTGGGTCGGTGGGGCAGGGACGTCAGGGGGTTTCGCCGGCGCGGACGAGGCCGTTCTCGTAGGCGAGGACGACGGCCTGGACACGGTCGCGGAGGCTGAGTTTGGCGAGGATGCGGCCGACGTGGGTCTTGACGGTGGCTTCGGAGAGGACCAGGCGGGCCGCGATCTCGCCGTTGGAGAGGCCCTGGGCGACCAGCAGGAAGACCTCGCGTTCGCGTTCGGTGAGCGGGCCGAGGACGGCGGAGCCGGGCGTCGCGGTGGGGGTGGGCAGCACCTCGGCGAAGCGGTCGATCATGCGGCGGGTGGTGGTGGGCGCGACCACCGCGTCGCCGCCGTTCACGGCGCGGATCGCGGCGACCAGTTCGGTCGGCGGCACGTCCTTGAGCAGGAACCCGGAGGCGCCCGCCTTGAGTGCGGCGAAGGCGTATTCGTCCAGGTCGAAGGTGGTGAGGATGAGGACTCGCGGCGCGCCCTCGATCGGGGTGCCGCGGTCGTCGAGGCAGATCCGGCGGGTGGCCTGGACGCCGTCGAGGCGGGGCATCCGGACGTCCATCAGGATCACGTCGACCTCGGCGGTGCGCAGCACGTCGAGTGCCTGCTGGCCGTCGCCGGCCTCGGCGGCGATCTCGATGTCGCCCTGCGACTGCAGCACCATCCGGAAGCCGGTTCGCAGCAGTTCCTGGTCGTCGACCAGCATCACGCGGATCGGCATCGCTCGGGTCTCCTTCATTTGGCCACTTTGAGGGGGAGGACGGCCCTGATCCGGAAACCGCCGCCGGGCCGGGGCCCGACGTCCAGGCTTCCGCTGACCATGCCGACCCGTTCACGCATGCCGATCAGGCCGTGGCCGAGGCCGTCGGTGCCGCCGGCGGCGAGCTTTTCGTGGGTGCTGCCGCGGCCGTCGTCCTCGACCAGGACCTCCAGGTCGCCGTCCCGGAAGTCGACGGCGACCTTGGCACTGGCGTCCGGGCCGCCGTGCTTGCGGACGTTGGTGAGGGCTTCCTGGACGATCCGGTAGACCGTCAGCTCCAGGCCGCGGGGGAGTTCGCGGACCTCGCCGGTGGCGGTGTACTCGACCGGCAGGCCGGCGGTGCGGACCTGTTCGAGCAGGTCGGGGAGTTCCTCGACGCCGGGCTGCGGCACGTACTCGCCGGTGGTGTCGGCGGTGCGCAGCACGCCGAGCAAGCGGCGCATCTCGGCGAGCGCCTGGCGGCCGGTGGAGGCGATGGTGCTGAGCGCCTCCTTGGTCTGCTGCGGGGAGGAGTCCATGACGTACGCGGCGCCGTCGGCCTGGACGATCATCACGGAGACGTTGTGCGCGACCACGTCGTGCAGCTCGCGGGCGATCCGGGCGCGCTCGGCGGCGACCGCGACCTGCGCCTGGGCGTCCCGTTCGCGTTCCAGCCGGGCGGCCCGGTCCTCCAGTTCGACCAGGTAGGCGCGGCGGACCCGGGTCAGCCGGCCCCACGCCCAGCACAGCACGAACGGGGTGGTCATCAGCGCGGCCACCAGGACCTTCTTGGCGAAGGTGTCGTTCGGGCCGCCGTCGCCGGTCGGCATCAGCCGCCAGACCGTGAGCGGCCCGGCGATCAGGCTGGCGACCAGCGCCAGCCGGGCCGTCCAGCGCCGGCCGAAGGCCGCGCCGGTGTAGGCGAACACCAGGTAGGCCATGCTGGCCGCGCCGGGTTCGATCACGAGGGCGATCTGGCTGAGACCGATGGCGACGGCCGCCGCGGTGGTGACGTCGGGCCAGCGCCGCCGGACCACCATCAGCCCGGGCAGGACCATGGCGACCGCGACGGCCAGGAATTTCTCGGCCCCGGTGATCCGCATCCCGTCGGGCCCGACCTGGTCCAGCGCCACGAGTACGCCCGGGAACAGCACCATCAGTGCCCAGGCGGAATCGACCACCATGGGGTGTCGGCGGAGCCAGGCGTTGAGTCGATGCACAGGTCCAGCCTAGGGAGTCGGACGGCATGTTCAGGTCCGCCGGGAGAGCGATCCGGTGCTACTCCCCAGGGTGGAGATCCCTGCCTCCCGGTAACGTCGCCCGCTATGACATGGATGCGGTGGCGGCCCGCGATCGAACACGCGCTGTACCGGCCCGACGGCGGCTTCTACCGCAGGCCGGAGGGTCCGGCCGGGCACTTCCGCACCTCCGTGCACGCCTCCGCCCGGTTCGCCGGCGCGGTGGCCCGCCTGTTGGCAGGGGTCGACGCCGCGCTCGGCTCGCCGGCCCGGCTCTGCTTCGTGGACGTCGGCGCGGGCCGCGGCGAACTCACCGTCGCCGTCCGCGACGCGCTGCCCGCCGAGCTGCGCGCCCGGGTCGCGTTCCACGCCGTCGAACTCGCCGACCGCCCCGCCGGCCTGCCCGCCGGCATCGGCTGGGGCCCCGAGCCGCCGTCCGGCGTCACCGGCCTGCTGTTCGCGAACGAGTGGCTCGACAACGTCCCCCTGGACCTCGCCGAACGCGACGAGGACGGCCGGCTCCGGTACATCGAGGTCGCCCCGGACGGCGAGGAACGGCTCGGCGAGCTGCTCGACGCGGACGACGCGGCGTGGGCCTCCCGGTGGTGGCCCGGGGAGCGGGTGGAGCTGGGCGGGCCCCGGGACGCCGCCTGGGCCGCAGCGGTCGGTGCCCTGGAGCGGGGCCTCGCGGTGGCCGTGGACTACGCGCACACCCGTGACACCCGCCCGCCGTTCGGCACCCTCACCGGCTTCCGGGACGGCCGCGAGACCACGCCCGTCCCCGACGGCAGCTGCGACCTGACCGCGCACGTCGCCCTCGACGCCGCCGCCGTCCCCGGTCACCCGACCGTCCTCACCACCCAGCGCGCCGCCCTGCACGCACTCGGCGTCAGCGGCGCCCGCCCGCCGCTCGCGCTCGCCAGCACCGACCCGGCCGGCTACCTGCGGGCCCTGGGCGGGGCCGGGGAGGCCGCCGAACTCACCGACCCGGCCGGGCTCGGCGCGTTCCACTGGCTGGTCCAGGCCGTCCGCATGCCGGTACCGGACGAGCTCGCGGGACTGCCGGGATGGCAGACTCTCCCCTCATGAAGGAGTCGACGGCCATGACGGAGACCACGGTCGGCATCGGCCCGGGCGCGCAGACGCTCCCCGGGGAGCCCGGCAGCACCGACATGGTGCTCAACATAGGCCCCCAGCACCCGTCCACCCACGGCGTGCTGCGCCTGAAGCTCGTCCTCGACGGCGAGCGGATCAGCTCCGTCGAACCTGTGATCGGCTACATGCACCGCGGCGCGGAGAAGCTCTTCGAGGCCCGTGACTACCGGCAGATCATCATGCTGGCCAACCGGCACGACTGGCTGTCCGCCTTCGCCAACGAGCTCGGTGTGGTGCTCGCCGTCGAGCGGATGCTCGGCATGGAGGTCCCCGAGCGGGCCGTCTGGCTGCGGACCCTGCTGGCCGAGCTGAACCGGGTGCTCAACCACCTGATGTTCCTGGGCTCGTACCCCCTGGAGCTGGGCGGCATCACGCCGATCTTCCACTCCTTCAACGGCCGGGAAGAGCTCCAGCACGTGCTGGAGGAAGCCTCCGGCGGCCGCATGCACTACATGTTCAACCGGGTCGGCGGCCTGAAGGAGGACCTGCCGGCCGGCTGGCTCGGCCGGGTCCGGGCGGCCGTCGGCGTCGTTCGCTCGCAGCTGCCGGTCTTCGAGGACCTGGTGCTCGGCAACGAGATCTTCCGCGGCCGGACGGCCGGGATCGGCGTGCTCTCGCCCGAACACGTGCATGCCTACGGCGTCACCGGGCCGATCGCGCGGGCCAGCGGCGTCGACTTCGACCTGCGGCGGGACGAGCCGTACCTCGCGTACGGGGAACTGCAGGACGTCCTGCGGGTGCCAGTGCGGGAGGAAGGGGACTGCCTGGCCCGGTTCGAGTGCCTGCTCGACCAGACGGAGAACGCGCTCGCGCTGGCGGACGCGTGCCTGGACCGGCTGGCGGAAATGCCCTCCGGGCCGATCAACCTGCGGCTGCCCAAGGTGCTCAAGGCACCCGAGGGGGAGACGTACGCCTGGACGGAAAACCCGCTCGGGGTGAACGGGTACTACCTGGTGTCGCGCGGGGAGAAGACGCCCTGGCGGCTGAAGCTCCGGTCGGCCTCGTTCAACAACATCCAGGCGCTCACGGAACTGCTGCCGGGGACGCTGGTGGCGGACATGGTGGCGATTCTGGGGTCGATGTACTTCGTGGTCGGGGACATCGACAAGTAGAACCCTTCGGCAGGCGAAGGGGAACGGAAGGGGCTCCCGCCGTTCCCCCTCGATCAGTCGGCCGGGTGCGGTGCCAGTCGCGGGTTGTGGGCTTCGCAGAGGGTGACGAGAGTCGCGTACGCCTCGGGGCCCATGAGTTCGATGAGTTCGGGGCGGTAGGAGACGTAGACGGGCTTGGCGGCGTTGTGGGCCTCGGGGGAGCTGGTGCACCACCAGTGGAGGTCGTGGCCGCCGGGGCCCCAGCCGCGGCGGTCGTACTCGCCGATGGAGACCTGGAGGTAGCGGGTGTCGTCGGGGCGGTCGATCCAGTCGTAGGTGCGGCGGATCGGGAGCTGCCAGCAGACGTCGGGCTTGGTCTCCAGGGGTTCGAGGCCCTCGCGGAGGGCGAGGACGTGCAGGGCGCAGCCGGCGCCGCCGGGGAAGCCGGGGCTGTTGAGGAAGAGGCAGGCGCCGTTGACGCGGCGGGTCTGGCGGTCGCCGTCCTCGTCGAGCATGGTGATGCCGCCGTCGCGGCGGATCCTGCCCTTGGCGTCGGTGCCTTCGGCGTGGTGTTCCCAGATGTCGGGGGTGAGGCGGGCGGCGTGTCCGGTGACGCGCTGTTCGTCGTCCTCGTCGGAGTAGTGGGCACCGAGGGTGCAGCAGCCGTCGGAGGCGCCGCGGCCGGGCTGGATGCCGTGGCAGCCCTTGCCGAAGATGCAGCCCCACTTGGAGGTGAGCCAGGTGAGGTCGCAGCGGAACACCTGGTCCTCGTCGGTGGGGTCGGTGAACTCGACCCAGGCGCGCGGGAAGTCGAGGGCGACTTCGCGGACGGTGGGCATCGCCAGGTCGACGACCGGGGCCTTGGCCGCCCCGCCGGCCTTGCCTGCCTTGCCGGACTTCTTGGACTTCTTGTTCTTCGCGCTCTCAGCTGGTGCCACCCGGCAAGGGTATGGCCTGGGCCCCGGTGGGCGCGGTGCGGCATCGCCGCTTTTGGACGGGCTTGCCGGGGTTGGACGGTTTTCCGGGGCTCTCGGTGGGCGGCGTAGGTGAAACGGCTGTGAAAAGGGCCGCAGGCCGGGCGGCGGTGGCCGTGCGCGGCTCTAGGATGGCCCAGCCGGGGGTAGGTCGGGCGCACGAGCGCCCTTGCACGGGGGAGTGCACATGGGCGACAAGGTCGTCATCCGGTCGTGGGAACTCCACGGCGAGGCAAAGGAGTTCGAGACCGTCTCGAACGAGTTCGGCAGTGCGGCGAAGCAGTTGGAGAGCGGGCTGGCGGCACTGGGTGCGCCGTGGGGCAGTGACGCTCCGGGCAAGCCGTTCGGGGCCGCGTACGGCGAGGCCCGGGAGGGTGTGCTGGCCGGGCTGCAGGGCCTGTCGGAGCGGCTGGGCCGGATCGGCCAGGGCCTGCACAGCATGGCGGACCGCATGGAGCGCACCGACAGCGAGGTCAGCGCGGACTTCAACGCGCCGTCGTCGAACCACCCGACCGCAACCGGCCGGGCCTGAACCGCAGTCAGAGCACGCGGCGGGCGGCTGTGCACGCCGAACCGCACCACCCGAAGGGGGAGCACGTGTCCAGGAACCTGCCGGAGGAACTCGCCCCCGCGCTGGCACGGACCGGCCACGCGTGGCCGCAGGCGGACGAGGACGGGCTGCGCCAAGCCGCCGGCCTGTGGCGGGAGTTCGGTTCGGAGGCGGAGGCCCTGGTGCGGCGCGGCAACACGTCCGCGCAGCGGGTGTCCGGGGAGAACTCGGGCCCCGCGGTGGACGCGTTCACCACGCACTGGCAGCAGTTCAGCGGCGGCGGCCGCGGCCAGCTGGACGACGCCTCCGCGGCGGCGGGCCTGGTGGCCGCCGCGCTGGACAAGGCGGCCGGCGTGGTCGACCACAGCAAGGCCGAGATCATCGCGGTGCTCCAGGAGCTGACCGAGAAGATCCGGGCGGCGGACGCGGCCGAGGCGAAGGCCAAGGCGCAGATCGCCCAGGCCGGCAAGGACCTCACCTCCGGGGTCGGCGGCCTGGTTTCCGGGCTGGTGTCCGGCGCGGCCGGCCTGGTGAAGGAGGGCGTCGCCGAGGCCGAGGAGCTGGCCGCCGTCGAGCACGCCAAGCTGAAGATCGGCCAGCTGCTGGAGCAGCTGGAGCGGGACATGGCCGAGGCGGCGAAGTCGCTCGCCAAGGAGCCCGCCCTGATCGCCCTGGAGCGGATCGCCCAGGCCGACGGCCGCGGCCTGCACGGCGAGAAGCGCGAGAGCTCGATGGCCGCGCGGTCCGGGCAGGTCACCGGTGCGCTGGCGAAGTCCGGTGTGGCCCGCTCGGTGGAGGTCGCCGGCGTGGCCGGCGTGCACGCCGAGCTGAAGGCCGACGGCACCGTCAAGACCGACCGGCACGGCAACCCGGTGCTGGTCGGCGACGACGGCCAGCGGGTGAAGGGCGTCGAGGGCCTGAAGGTCACCCAGGGCGCCGACGGCACCCAGCAGCTGGTCGGCCCGGACGGCACCCCGGTCAGCGGCGTGGCGATGGGCCAGGACGGCAAGCCGCTGCTCGGCAAGGACGGCAAGCCACTGCTGGTCAGCCTGACCGGCGCGCTGGTCGGCACCGGCATCGTGCTGGCCCTCGGCCTGGACGGCCACCCCAAGCTCGACGACGACGGCCACCCGGTGATGATGGCCGCCAACGGCACCCCGGTCTCCGGCCTGGTCGCCGACCAGAAGGGCCACCTGCTGGTGGGCAGCAACGGCCAGGCCGTCACCGTCAATGCCGACATGCAGGCGGTCGGCCCGAACGGGCAGATCGTGCAGTTCGGCGCCGACGGCCGCCCGCTCGACCTGCTCGGCAAGGACGGGCAGCCGCTGCCGATCACCGACGGGCAGAACAACGGCCCGTTCGGGGACGGTACGCGCAGCCACCACGGCCCGGGCCACGACAGCCAGGGCGACGGCAACGGCCAGGGCAACGGAAACGGCAACGGTAACGGCCAGGGCAACGGCCACGGCAACGGCCGCGGCGGCGACTCCCCGCTGAACGGGATCCCGAGCAAGGTCGACAGCGCGATCTTCGAGCAGCAGAGCGGCCAGGACCAGGGCGGCGGCCAGTCGCAGTCCGCCCCGGCGGGCGGCGGCGGGCGCCACGGTGGCGGCAACAACTCCGGCTACCAGAACAACTCGGCTCCCGTGTACGGCAGTTCGCACAGCGCTCCGGCCGGCGGTGGCGGTGGCGGTGGCGGTTCGTACGGCGGTGGCGGTGGCGGCGGCTCGTACGGGGGCGGTGGCGGCGGCTGGTCGCCGAGCGACTCGCCCGCGCCCTCCTCCTCGCACGGGCCGGTGTCGGTGCACGTCGACTCGGTGCTGGCGCCGCCCGCGCCGCACCTCCCGCCCTCGGTGGACAACGGTGACATCTGGTCGTCCGGCGGTGGTGGCGGTGCCGGTGGTGGCGGTGGTGGCGGTGTCCACCGCGGCGACTCCGGTTCGGTGTTCGGCGGCTCCGGCGGTTCGGGCGGCGGCTCCTCCATCCAGCTCGGCCCGGTCGGTGGCGGTGGCGCCCCGGCCGGTGGTGGCGGCATCCCGGTCGGCGGTCCGGTCGGTGCCGGCCCGGTGGCCGGCGCGGGCCCGGTCGGCGGCGCCCCCGCCGGTACGCCCGGCGCGGCCGGTACCCCCGGCGCCCCGGGTGCGGCGGCCGGTGCCCCTGGCGCCCCCGGCGCTGCGGCCGGCGCGGCAACCGGTACCCCCGGTGCGCCCGGTGCTGCGGCCGGTACGCCCGGTGCCGTCGGCGCGGGCGGGCAGGGCGGCGGTGCGGCGGCGGTGGTCGGCGTCGGCCAGCACACGGCGGACGGTCGCCCGGTGGCGGCCCGTCCGGTGACCGGCCCGGTCCCGCCCACGGGCGGCGGCGGCATCGGCCAGCAGGCCCCCGGCGGCCCCGTCCGGCACGACCCGCTGCCGGACGTCCGGCGGCACAACCCGGCCGACGAGTCCGGCGCGCCGCTGCACCAGGCGTCCGCGGCCTGGCTGGTGATCTCCGGCAGCGGGCAGGGCGGCGTGGTGCGGCCCGGCTCCGCCGAGCAGGTGGTGCGCACCCTTGCCGACAGCCGCCCGTACGGGCTGCCCGGCGGGCTCGGCCCGGTCGATCCCGCGCACCAGGCCGAGGTGGTGCGGCGCACCCCCGCGCCGTTCCCCGACCCGATGGTCGGCGAGTGGATCGAGGTCCTCAACGGCGGCGGCCCGACCGAGAGCGGACGCGCCAACAACTGTGTGGACGTGGCCCTTTCGGCCGTCGACACGCTCGGCGGCGCACCCACCTGCGCCGCGCCCCGACTGCCCGACGGCCCGGCCGGCGAGCGCGGCGGCCGCGACCGCGCCGAGCTCGAACTCGGCACCCGCTTCCTCGACCTCGGCGACGGCGACGAGGCGCACGGCAAGCTCGGCCAGGCGCTGCTCGCCCACGGCACCGGCACCCGCGCGGTGCTGCTGACCGTGGACGGCTTCGGCCGCTCGCACACCTGGAACGCCGTCAACCACAAGGGCGTGCTCAGCTACCTCGACCACCAGACCGGCTACGCCGCGCCGACCCCGCTCTACCCGGCCGACCACGGCCTGTGGGCGATCGCGGTGGACGCCGCCGACCGGCCGATCGACCTGTCCGCGCCGCTGCCCGTCACCGTCGCCGTTCCGTCCGGGAACCTCGACGCCGGGGCCGCCGAGCCGGCGCCGGTGCCCGCCATGGCCGGCGCCCCCGCCGAGGAACCGGCCGCGGACGTCCCGCCCGCGGCAGCGCCGCCGCGCTCCCGTCTCACCATCCACCGCACCACCGGGAGCACCAACCGATGATCAGCCGTGAACAGGCCCTCGCCACCGCCCACCGCTGGGTCAACGGCGACCTCCCGCAGGAGGCATCGCGGCCTGTCAGGTGCCACGAGTTCGACCTCGGCTGGGTGCTCTGGCCGGAGCCCGCGCCCATCCTCACCGACCCGCTCACCGGGGTGCGCCGCGCCCCGGAGGAGATCGGCGCGGCCTGCGCCGTGGTCGACCGGGTCAGCGGCGAACTCACCGTCTTCCCGTCCGTCCCGGTGCCCGAGGTGGAGCGGCTCTACCGCGACCGCCTCGGCGCCGGCAGCCACAACCCGGCGCTGCCGCCCGTCACCGGCCCCGGCACCCGGGCCGCGCTCAGCTACCGGGACGCCAAGGGCGTCACCCAGTCGCTCACCGTGCACTCCGCGCACGGCCACCCGCACCCCGCGCTGCGCGCCTGGCAGCAGCTGTCCGCGCAGGGCGTCGCCCTCGACGACCTGATCGCGCTCCGCACCGACCTGCGGCTGTCGATGCTCCCCGGCGGCTACTGGGAGCACGTCATCGCGGCCCGACTGCCCGGCGTCCGGATCGAGTTCGAGCAGCCGTACGGCCCGCGCCACGACCACCGGGCGGCCGCCGTCCGGGCGCTGGCCGCCCGCACCCGCCGGCCCTGGAACCGGGTGCCGTTCCCGCTCGCCGTGCCGCCCGCCCAGCCCGAGGACGAGACCGGCCTCGGGAAGCGGTTGGCCGCGCTGTTCGGCGAGGACGGCGCCCACCGCTTCGAACAGGCCGAGGTGCTCGCCGCCGACCTGCCCGATCCCGCCGCCCGCGCCCTGCAGCGCACCGGCCTGCCGCGCGTGGTGGCCGGGTTCTTCACCCTCCACCTCCCCGAGGGCGACGGCATCGCCGAGCAGGCCGGACCCGTCCTGCCGGACCTCACCGAGTACCTCGCCGCGCTCGGCCGCGGCCGCCGCGCCACCGCCGCGGCCCGCACCGCGCTGCTCGGGCAGCGGCTGCTCGGCACCGACGGCTGGGCGCTGTTCACCGTCGACTCCGCGCAGGGCCGGATCCGCGCCATCGACCCCGACACCTGCGAGTCCCGCTACACCAACACCGACCTGACCGCCTTCACCCGCTGCCTCGCCCTCCTCGCCGAGCGCTACCCGCGCCTGCGCGACCTGCCGCCCGAGCAGGCCGGCCCGGCCGTCGCCGAGTTCCAGTGGGCGCTGGCCGCGCTCGACCGGACCGCCCTGCGCGACCCCGAGAACTGGTGGGCGGTCATCGTCGAACAGCTCTGGGACGGGCTGCTGTGACCCGATCGGCACCCCGGCAGGTCACCGAACTGGGCTAGGTTTGACGGTCATGCGACTCGGTGTGCTCGACGTAGGCTCCAACACCGTCCACTTCCTCGTGGTGGACGCCCACCCCGGTGCGGCCCCCCTGCCCGCCTACTCCCACAAGGCGGACCTGCGCCTCGCCGAGCTGCTGGACGAGGACGGGGCGATCAGCCCGGTCGGCATCGAACGGCTGGTCTCCATGGTCGCCTCCTCGCTGCGGGTCGCCGAGGACAAGGGCGTCGTCGACCTGCTGCCGTTCGCCACCTCCGCCGTCCGGGAGGCCACCAACGGCGAGGAGGTGCTGCGCCGGGTCGAGGAGGAGACCGGCGTCGCCCTCACCGTGCTGTCCGGCCAGGACGAGGCCCGGCTGACCTTCCTCGCCGTCCGCCGCTGGTTCGGCTGGTCCTCCGGCCGGCTGCTCAACCTCGACATCGGCGGCGGCTCCCTGGAGATCGCCTGCGGCCTCGACGAACAGCCCGACGTCGCCGCTTCCCTGCCGCTGGGCGCCGGACGCCTCACCTCCCGCCTCCCCGGCGACGTCGCCGACCCCGTCGACATCCGCGAACTGCGGCGGCACATCCGCGCCGAGATCGCCGGCGCGGTCGGCGAGATCGCCCGCCTCGGCGCGCCCGACCACTCCGTCGCCACCTCCAAGACCTTCAAGCAGCTCGCCCGGATGACCGGCGCCGCCCCCGAGAGCGCCGGCGTCCGCGTCCCCCGCAAGCTCACCCGGGCCGGCCTGTCCGCCTGGCTGCCCCGCCTCGCCGCCATGACCCCCGCCGAACGCGCCCGGATCCCCGGCGTCTCGCTCGGCCGCGCCCGCCAGCTGCTGGCCGGCGCGCTGGTCGCCGACGCCGCGATGGACCTGTTCGGCCTGGACGAGCTGGACATCTGCCCGTGGGCGCTGCGCGAGGGCATCATCCTGCGCCGGCTCGACACCATGGACGGGCAGGACAGCCGGGTCGCCATCGAGGCGTGACCGGACGCCGGACACCAACTCGCTTTTCCCCTACGGGATTCGTGTGCGAGCGGCTAGGATCCCGGTGCTTGCAGGGGAACGCTCGCCGGGGGGATCGCGATGTCCGTGCCGTTCTTTTCCGACCGTCGAAGAGTGACGCGCCGGCTCGCCGCGATCGGCAGGCTGCCGGTGGTCGCCGCGCTGGTGTCGCTGGCCGTGCTGCTGCCGGGCGAGGGCCCGCAGCCGAGCGCGGCCGGGGCCGCTCCGGTCTCCGCACCACTGTCCGCCGTCTCGGCGCCGACGCCCGGTAACGCCGGTAACGCCGGTAACGCCGGTAACGCCGGTAACGGCGGCGGGCCGGTCCGGGCCGGCGATCCCGGGCCCACGCCCGGCACGACTCCGCCCTCCCTCCAGAGCCCGTTGGCGTCCGGCATCCCCACGCCGAGCCGGCCGCCGCGGCCGGTCTCGTATCCCATCGGGTCGCCCGGCTCGACCGGCCCGTGCCCGACCGGGCTGGCGCCCCAGCTGCTGGTGTACTGCGGTGCCGCCCCGAACACACCGACACAGTTCAAGTTCTACGTGACGGCGGACCGGGACATGGTGATCGTCCAGGTGGCCAGCACGCTGTACGGCCTGGTGCCGCAGCTGTTCGGTCCGGACGGCGCGCGGGTGCCGTGCGACGTGAAGGACGAGAGCTACACCTTCGGCGCGGTGCGGTGCGCCACCGACAAGGCCGGCACGTACACGCTGCGGCTGGACAACCGCCTCCAGGGAGTCCTGCCCATCGCGCTGTCGTACCTGCCGGTGTTCTCCACCGACAAGTGCGTGGCCATGCGCGGCTCCGACACTTCGCTGGGCGATCCCACCGTCTACCCGGGCAGCGTGCCGTCGGGCATGGCGGGTGACTGCTGGACGACCGACTTCGCCACCGGCGACGTGGTGCGGCAGCTCAGCTCGAACCTGAGCCAGAGCGTGTTCGACGCCACCGGCCGGGAGGTCTGCGCTCCTGGCAGCCCGCAGGTGTCCGGGCCCGACTGCCGACTGACCGGCACGGCCCCCTACCGGGTGGTCGTCCAGCACGGGTACGAGTCCGACTACCCCGGCGAGCCCGGCACCCACGGCTACAAGATGGCCATGTCGCGGCTGTCCCGGCCGGAGGGCTGCCGGGTGGTCGAGCCGCAGACGTACGCGGTGGCCCCCGACCTGACGGACACCACCCGCTGCCGGATCCTGCGGGTGCCCGCCGACGGCCACTACAGCTTCCGCGGAACCCGCGACAACGGCCCCACGGGCGGCACCCTGTACCGCTTCGACCTCAGCACGCTCTGCCCGTCCGGGGACTGCGACCTCACCGCCGGCGACTACCTGTTCACGATTCCGCCGAGCGTCTACCGGGTGCCGTACGCGATGGTGCTCCGCTCGGCCACCGAGACCCGCGGCTGCACCGCCGGCCGGGACGACCAGATGGCCTCCGGCGCGCCCGTCGAGACCTTCGACTCGGCCGGGCAGGACCGCTGCCGCACCCTGCCGACCGCGTCCGGCCGGGCCGTCTACGTGCTGAACGGGACGACCAACGGCGAGACGGCCCGCTACCGGGTGCTGGACGCCACCGGCGCCGAGCAGTGCCACGGCTTCACCGTGAACGACACCTACCAGGTGTGCCGACTGGCCGGCGCCGCCCCGTTCCGGCTGGTGGCGGACGCCCAGGGCCCGTTCAACTACCGGCTGCTGGTCCAGCGGGTCGACGAGACCGCCGGCTGCACGCCGTGGGGTGCCGCCGAGTACGGCACCGGCAGCGGCCTGCGCACCGGCCTGTCCGGGAAGCCGGCCGACGGGGCGCTGGAGAGCTGCTTCGCCGTTCCGGCCGACCACCCGGCCACCGAGCTGGTCGGCTTCCGGCTGGCGGGGTCCCAGGTCGGTGCCGCCGTCCACCTGGTCGGCCCGTCCGGTGAGGAGTTCTGCGAGGTCGTCTCGGGCGGCGAGGGCACCTGCCGGCCGCCCGCCGGCAAGGCCTACACCGCCGTGCTGACCTACGGCCGCGGCCTGGGCGACTACACGCTGGTCCGCCGGGACGCCACCCCGTCCGCCGCCTGCGACCTGCCCGCCTCCTCGGGCCGGGTCGGCGGCCCGTCCACCGGCTTCGCCTTCGACAGCTCCATCGACGCGCACTGCACCACCTTCGACGCGGCCGCCGCCGACCTGCTGCAGGTGAACACCCACACCAACACCCACCAGGTGTCCGCCGTGATCAACGTGCTGGACGCCGACGGCAGGACGCTGTGCAGCGGCTGGGGCCGTGACTGCCGGGTCACCGGCTCGACCCGCTACCTCGCGGTGGTGGCCTCCCCCGACCCGCTCGGCCGGGCCGCCGAGCCCGGCGCGCTGGACGTCTGGCGGCTGGCCACCGCGGACGGATGGGCGCCCGAGTGCGCCGCCCACCCGGTCTCGGCCGACGGCTTCGACCAGCGCAGCGGGGTGCTGACCGGCGACGCCCCGCTGTACTGCGCGGTACTGGAGATGCGGCCCGGCCAGAAGATGGACGTCGCCTCCCTCACCGACGACGACCTCGCCCGGGCGCGGCTGACCGTCGCCGGCCGGGAGAACTGGGCCGACGGCGACACCGCCTACACGTGCACGCAGGACGACGGGATCACCGGCATCTCCACCGTGTGCACATACCGCGGCACCACCACCGGGCACGCCGTGCTGCTGTTCAGCCCGGGCTGGGCGCACCTCCCGCTGGCCTACACCCTGCAGGGGGCCCGGCCGGGCACCGGCATCGAACGCTCCGGCGTCCCGGAGTCGATCACCCCGTCCGTGCTGCCCACCGGCGGCTGGGCCGAGACGACCGTCCGCGGCACCGGGCTCAGCCTCAACACGCAGCTGGAGCTGTTCAACGGACCGGGCTGGTGCGGTTCCCTGGACTGGCGCCCGGTGCGGGTGAACGCGGAGGGCACCGAACTGGTCGTCCGGATCAACCTGGTCAGCGGCTGCACCGGCACCTACGACCTGCTGGTCCAGGGCGCCCCTCACCAGAACGGCGTCCCCTCGCCCGGCTACCTGCCCAAGGCGCTCAAGGTGATCGCCGGGTAGCCGCCGGGCTCCGAGTGCCGTATCGCACACCGATCGGGATCCCGGCGGGGCCGCGCGTTGCGCTTAACCTGGTTCGCGTGGCGGATTCAGCGGACCAGCGAAAGCCGAGGCGCGGCCCCCTGCCGTTGAAGGCGGCGCGGGCCGCCCGCGCGGCGCGCCGGAAGCTGGAGCGGCCACCGCTGCTGCGCACCACCGACCGGCTGGTGCTGCCGCCGCACCCGGCGCTGCACGTGCCGGACACCAAGGTGGCGCTGTCCACGGCCTCGGTGTACCCGTCGACCACCGAGACGGCGTTCGAGCTGGCCTCCCGGCTGGGCTACGACGGCGTCGAGGTGATGGTCTGGAACGACCCGGTGAGCCAGGACGTGGAGGCGCTGCGGCGGCTCTCCGACACCTACGAGGTGCCGATCCTCGCGGTGCACGCCCCCTGCCTGCTGATCACCCAGCGGGTCTGGAGCACCGACCCGTGGACCAAGCTGGTGCGGGCCCGGAAGGCGGCCGAGCGGCTGGGCGCGGACGCCGTGGTGGTGCACCCGCCGTTCCGCTGGCAGCGGCAGTACGCCAAGGCGTTCGTGGCGGGCATCGACCGGATGGCGGGGGAGACACCGGTCCGGTTCGCGGTGGAGAACATGTACCCGTGGCGCTACCGGGACCGCGAGATGCTGGCGTACGCGCCCGGCTGGGACGTCACCGAGGAGGCGTACCGGCACTTCACCGTCGACCTGTCGCACGCCGCGACCTCGCGGGTGGACGCGCTGGAACTGGTGGACCGGATGGGATCGCGGCTGGCGCACGTGCACCTGGCGGACGGCTCCGGGTCCGGCAAGGACGAGCACCTGATCCCCGGGCGCGGCAAGCAGCCGTGCGCGGAACTGCTGGAACGGCTGGCCCGGACCGGCTTCGACGGGCACGTGGTGCTGGAGGTCAACACCCGCAAGTCCGGCTCCCCGGCCGACCGGGAGGCCGACCTCGCGGAGGCGCTGGCCTTCACCCGCCTGCACCTGGCGGCGGTCCGGCCCGCGAGCTGAGGAGCCGTCAGTTCGCTGATCGGCGGACAGCCCGGCAGGCCCGCGCCTGGAGTCGCTACCATGATCAACCGGCAAATGATCAACCACCGAGCGGCGGCACCGGCGTGATCGGCCCCGCCACCCACGTCCGGCTGGCCGAGAGGACGAATCGATGAGTGACCTGCAGGCCCACGCGAGTTCCTTCGGCGCGGTCGCCGCCGAGTACAACGCCGCCCGGCCGTCCTACCCGGACGCGCTGTTCGACGAACTGGAGCGGCTGTCCGGCCGCCCGCTGAACGGCGCGGACGTGCTGGACGTCGGCGCCGGCACCGGCATCGCCACCCGGCTGATGGCCGGCCGCGGCGCCCGGGTGGTGGCGGTCGAACCCAGCGACGGCATGGCCGCGGTGCTCCGCGAGGTCAGCCCCGAACTGCCGGTGGTCAAGGCCGGCGGCGACGAACTGCCGTTCCACGACGCCTCGGTGGACCTCGTCACCTACGCGCAGGCGTTCCACTGGACCGACCCCGAGCGGTCGATCCCGGAGGCCCTGCGGGTGCTGCGCCCGGGCGGGGCGCTGGCGGTGTGGTGGAACATCAAGGACTACGAGACCCCGTGGCTGGCCGCCCACCAGGAACGGATGGCCGCCGCCCTGCCCGGCTACCACTACTACGGCGGAGTGATCGCCGGGCACGAGAATCTGACCGAGGCGGGCCTGGAAGTGCGCACGGCCACGGTGCACTGGGAGCGGCAGGTGACGGTCGATCAGGTGATCACCGACCTGACCTCCCGCTCGTACGTGGCGGTGCTGGACCCGGAGCTGCGCGCCCCGATCCTGGCGGCCGAACGGGAGGCGCTGCTCGCCGAATTCCCGGACGGGCAACTGATCGAGCCGTACCGGCTGGAGCTGTACGTCGCCCCGAAGCCGTAGCCCGCAGCCGCGCCCGCGCTGACCGTATCGCGGACATCCGGTCCGGATCGGGTCGGCGCGGGCGTAGGCTCGACGGACCCAGAAAACTCCCGAAGGAGCGGCTCCGATGCCCCAGCTGAGGTCCAACACGGTCACCCAAGGTCGCAACATGGCGGGCGCGCGCGCCCTTCTGCGCGCCGCGGGCGTAGCCCGCGAGGACTTCGGCAAGCCGATCATCGCGGTCGCCAACTCCTTCACCGAGTTCGTCCCCGGCCACACCCACCTGCAGCCGGTCGGCCGGATCGTCTCCGAGGCGATCAAGCAGGCCGGCGGCATCCCGCGCGAGTTCAACACCATCGCGGTGGACGACGGCATCGCCATGGGCCACAACGGCATGCTCTACTCGCTGCCGTCCCGCGACCTGATCGCCGACTCGGTCGAGTACATGGTCAACGCGCACTGCGCGGACGCGCTGATCTGCATCTCCAACTGCGACAAGATCACCCCCGGCATGCTGATGGCCGCCCTGCGCCTCAACATCCCCACCGTGTTCGTCTCCGGCGGCCCGATGGAGGCCGGCCAGGCCACCCTGGTGGACGGCACCGTCCGCAAGCTGGACCTGGTGGACGCGATCTCCCAGGCGGTGAACGAGAACGTCTCCGACGCGGACATCTCGATCATCGAGGAGAACGCCTGCCCGACCTGCGGCTCCTGCTCCGGCATGTTCACCGCCAACTCGATGAACTGCCTGACCGAGGCGATCGGCCTGTCGCTGCCCGGCAACGGCTCGGTGCTGGCCACCCACACCGCCCGCCACGCGCTCTACGAGCAGGCCGGCCGCACCGTCGTCGAGATCACCAACCGCTACTACGGCGGCGACGACGCCTCCGTCCTGCCGCGCAACATCGCCACCCGCGCCGCCTTCGAGAACGCGATGGCGCTGGACATCGCCATGGGCGGCTCCACCAACACGATCCTGCACCTGCTGGCCGCCGCCCAGGAGGCCGAGGTCGACTTCGACATGCGGGCCATCGACGCGATCTCGCGCAAGGTGCCCTGCCTGTCCAAGGTCGCCCCGAACGGCAAGTACTACATGGAGGACGTGCACCGGGCCGGCGGCATCCCCGCCATCCTCGGCGAGCTGTACCGCGCCGGGCTGCTCAACGAGGAGGTGCACACCGTGCACTCCGACTCGCTGGACGAGTGGCTGAAGACCTGGGACGTGCGCGGCGGCTCGCCCTCCGAGCAGGCCGTCGAACTCTGGCACGCCGCCCCGGGCTGTGTCCGCTCCGCCGAGGCCTTCAGCCAGTCCGAGCGCTGGGAGACCCTGGACACCGACGCGGCCGGCGGCTGCATCCGCAGCGTCGAGCACGCCTACTCGGTCGAGGGCGGCCTCGCCGTGCTGTACGGCAACATCGCCGAGGACGGCTGCGTGGTGAAGACCGCGGGCGTGGACGAGTCGATCTGGCGCTTCCAGGGCAAGGCCGTGGTCTGCGAGTCCCAGGACGAGGCGGTGGAGAAGATCCTCGCCAAGCAGGTCACCGAGGGCGACGTGGTGGTCATCCGCTACGAAGGCCCCAAGGGCGGCCCGGGCATGCAGGAGATGCTCTACCCGACCTCCTTCCTGAAGGGCCGGGGCCTCGGCAAGGCCTGCGCGCTGATCACCGACGGCCGGTTCTCCGGCGGCACCTCCGGCCTGTCCATCGGCCACATCTCCCCGGAGGCGGCATCCGGCGGCGCCATCGCCCTGGTCGAGGACGGCGACCCGATCACCATCGACATCCCGGCCCGCACCATCAACCTCGACATCTCCTTCGAGGAACTGCACGAACGCCGGATCACGCTGGAGGCGGCGGGCGGCTACCGCCCGAAGACCCGCGACCGCCAGGTCTCGGCCGCCCTCAAGGCGTACGCCGCGATGGCCACCTCCGCCGACAAGGGCGCCGTCCGGGACGTCAGCAAGCTCGGCTGAGGCGCGCCGCCCGGGGGCGGGCCGCCCGTCGTGGCGATAATCGGGCCCGTGAGGACCACCACCACCGCCGACGGCGCGCCGGCCCCCGAACCGATCCGCTTCTTCGGCACCACCTGGGTCGAGCGCGGCGCCGCCTACTGGCTGCGCCGCGTCCTGGTGCCGCTCGGCGCCCTGGCGGCCACCGCCGCCGGGGCGCTGCTGCTGCGCCTGGGCGTCTCGGGCGTCCGGCTCTCCGGCGCCGCCCCGCTCACGGTGCTGCTGACGCTCGCCATCGGCCTCTGCACCGCCCTGGCCGGCCTGCGCACCTGGAAGATCCTCACCGAGGGCCGCGCCTCGCTCACCGGCTGGATGGCCGAGGACAGGTCACTGGCCGGCGTCTGGCTGGTCGGCTTCACCGGCGCGCTCGCCGCCTACTTCCTGCGCAGCCTGGTCGAGGCCCCCGGCGAGGGCCTGCGGCGCGCCGTCCACGACCAGCAGACCGCCACCTGGCAGCGCCGCCGGGCCGCCCGTGCGGAGCGCGACGCCCGCAAGGCGGCCCGGCGGCGGGCCTGAACTCACCTCAACTGCGGCTGGCCGTCCCGCACTTGCCGTCACTGTTCAGCGGCTTGCTCCAGTCGTACGGGTCGCTGGTCGGGCCGCCCCCCGGCGAGGCGCTCGCGGCGCCCCGGTCGGCCCGGAAGGCCGGCCGCAGGAAGCCGCCGCCGAAGCTGCACAGCGTGTTGGCCCGCTCGCTGGTCCAACTGGCCAGCGACACCTTGTCCTTCTTCACCTGGAAGCGCGCCGGGTCGGCGAACCGGAAGTCGATCTTGCGGCGGACGATCTCCCGCTCCACCTCGACCGCGCCCGGCTCGGCCCGGACGAAGCCCACCGCCTTCGCCCCCGCGCTGCCGGACGGCTGACCCCCCGTGCCGCGGCCCGAGGGCGGCGAGGACGGCGAGGCCTGGCCGACCTTCGGGCCCGGCTTCAGCGCGTACACGAAGGTGACGTCGGCGTGCACCAGCAGGCCCTGCTCGCCGTCGCCCTCGAAGGTGATCAGGCCCTGCACCTTCACCTGGTCGGTCACCGGCACCGCCCACTGCGGGTCGAAGCGGCTCACCCAGTTCGCCGGGTCGTGCTCCTCGCTCGGGTGGGACAGGTCCGAGGTCATGCGGTCGCCGGTCTCCCGGTTCGCCAGGTCGATCGCGTCCTGTGGGTACCCGCCCGCCACCACCTTCGGGTCCAGGTTGGTCGCGACCAGGTACGCCTTGGCCAGCTCCAGGTCCTTGGCCACCCGGTCCTGGTCGAACACCCCGACCGCGGTGGCCTGCGGCAGTTGCAGCCCGTCCGGACCGGCCGGCCACGCCTCGGCGGGCGAACCCGCCCACGGCCGGTCCACCGTCGCGGTCTCCGGCGCCACGCTCGGCGGCGCACTGCTGGGTGCCGCCGTCGCCGCCCCCACCGAGGGCAGCGCCGAGGACTTCGCCTCCGGCTGCTCCGCCTTCCGGTTGCCCACCGCCACCGCCGCCCCCACCAGGGCCAGCACCAGCAGCGCCAGCAGCGCGCCCCGCACCGGGCGCGACTTCTTCACCGGCTGTTCGTTCTGCACCGACCCCGCGAAGGGGTCCCCCTCTTGTCCGGGAACGCCGTTGTCCGGCCCCGGCCCGTCTATTCTCGGCACGGCCGGAAGTATGCCGACCGCGGCCGACACGCCCGACACCGGGGGCCGGTAACGGCTACTCCTTGCGGGCCGCCTTCACCGAGCCGACCACACCCGCCACCGCCAGCAGCAGACCCGCGGGCAGCAGCGAGGTGAACAGCGCCCCGAACAGGCCCCAATCACCCAGCAGCCACAGGTTCACGGTGTTCGCCAGCCACAGCGCCCCGGACGCCGGAACCGCCGACTGCCACGGGTGCTCGTCCGCCCACCGCCGCAGCCGCCGGTCCCCGGTCCTGCGCAGCCGCCCGCCGACCGTGCCCACCAGGAAGAAGAAGAACAGCCCGAGGCCCACCGGCCCCGCCAGGATGTCCATCGCCCAGTGCCCGGTCACCACATCGACGGCGAGCGCGGCACCACCGACCACCGCACCCACCGCCGTCGCCGTCCGCCACGGTCCGAGCGTCGCGGCGGCGACGGCGACCTGGCGGTTCTCACGTCCTGACAACTCTCCGTGTCCCATGTCTCCACGGTGCCCCTCGACCGCCCCGGAATCCAGCATCGGAACCCCTGAGATTCCCCCTACGGGCCAAAACCCGCACCGGCACGGCGACTTCGCCCACCCACCCCGACCGCAGGGTGGACGCCTGCGCCGCGGCGGAGGCGTTCCGGGGCAAGATGGCGGGCAGGAACCGCAGCGCACGGAGGGCCCCATGAGCAACACCACCACCGCCGGCCAGAAGATCGCCTTCCTCGGCACCGGCAAGATCGGCGAAGCCCTGCTCTCCGGACTGCTGCGGGCCGGCGCCGACCCGGCCGACGTGCTGATCACCGCCCGCCGCCCCGAGCGCGCCACCGAACTCGCCGATCGCTACGGCGTCGCCACCGCCACCAACGCCGAGGCCGCCAAGCTCGCCGACACCCTGATCCTCGCCGTCAAGCCGCAGGACATGGGCACCCTGCTCGACGAACTCGCCGAGCACGTCGCCGCCGACAAGCTGATCGTCTCCGCCGCCGCCGGCATCCCCACCGCCTGGTTCGAGGAACGTCTCGCCCCCGGCACCCCCGTGGTCCGCGTCATGCCCAACACCCCGGTGCTGGTGGACCAGGGCATGAGCGTGATCTCCGGCGGCTCGCACGCCACCGAGGCCCACCTGGAACGCACCGAGGCGATCTTCCGCTCGGTCGGCAAGGCGCTGCGCGTCCCCGAGAGCCAGCAGGACGCGGCCACCGCGCTGTCCGGCTCCGGCCCCGCCTACTTCTACTTCCTGGTCGAGGCGATGATCGACGCCGGCATCCTGCTCGGCCTGCCCCGCCAGGTCGCGCACGAGCTGATCGTGCAGTCCGCGATCGGCGCCTCGGTGATGCTCCGCGACTCCGGCGAGCACCCCGTCAAGCTCCGCGAGGCCGTCACCTCCCCGGCCGGCACCACCATCGCCGCCATCCGCGAACTGGAGAACCACGGCGTCCGGGCCGCCCTGCTCGGCGCCCTGGAAGCCGCCCGGGACCGCTCCCGGGAACTGGCCACCGGCGGAAAGTAGTCTGGAGCGACGTGAGTTACGACCTGCTGATTCTCGACAACGACGGCGTGCTGGTGGACAGCGAGCCGATAGCCAACCGGGTGCTCGCCGAGTACCTCACCGAACTCGGCTTCCCCACCACTGTCGAGGACTCCTACCGCGACTTCATGGGCACCGCCGCGCACCACGTCCACGACGTGATCGCGCAGCGGCACGGGGCCACCCTCCCCGAGGGCTTCGACGAGCTGTTCCACGACCGGGTGTTCACCGCCTTCGAAAGCGAACTGCGGCCCGTGCGCGGCGCCGAGAAGTTCCTCAACCACCTCCAGGAACACGGCGTCCGCTACTGCGTCGCCTCCTCCGCCCACCACTCCTGGATCCGCACCGCCCACCAACTCACCGGCCTGTCCAGGTACTTCACCGAAGAGCTGCTGTTCTCCGCCCAGGACGTCGGCATCGGCAAGCCCGCCCCCGACCTGTTCCTGCACGCCGCCCGCACCATGGGCGCCGACCCGGCCCGCTGCCTGGTCCTGGAGGACAGCGCCAACGGCGTCCTCGCCGCCCGCGCCGCTGGAATGGACGTGTACGGGTACACCGCGCTCACCGACCCCGAAAAGCTCAACTCCGCTGGAGCCACCGGCCTTTACGCCGACCTGCAGGGGGCGGTCGATCTTCTGAACTGATCGCGCGCGACCCCTCCCGCCGGCGCCGCCCACCGCCTACGCTCTGGCCCAACGTCCTTCGTACCGGCCGGTAGCGTCGGTGGTGAGCGAGGTTTTGATGCAGGCCGAACCGACCCCCCGGCTCCGCCAGGCCCGGGCCGCGCTCGCCGTCTCGTTCTTCCTCCAGGGCACCACCTTCGCGCTGCTGGTGGCCTGCATCCCCGAACTCCAGAAGCGCTACAGCCTCAGCGACGGCCTGCTGCCGGCCTTCCTGGCCGCCGTCCCGATCCTGGCCGGCATCGGCTCGATCGGCTCCGAGGCACTGGTCAAGCGCACCACCGCGCGCGGCGTGCTGCGCGTCGTCCAGCCCGCCGTCTGCCTCACCCTCGCGCTCACCGGCCTCGGCAACCAACTGTGGCAACTCGCCATCGCCCTCGGCCTGTTCGGCCTCCTGGTCGGCGCCCTCGACGCCTCCATGAACATGCTCGGCGTCGGCCTCCAGCACCGCTACGGCCGCAGCATCATGATCGGCTTCCACGCCGCGTTCAGCCTCGGCGGCATCCTCGGCGCCGCACTGGCCGGCCTCGGCGCCCACTGGGACGCCGGCCTGCCGCTGCTGTTCGGCGGCGCGGCCGCCCTGCTGATACCCGCCGCCCTCGTCGTCGGCCGCCAATTCGCCGGCCCCGCCGAACTCGGCGACGCCGTCCGGGAAGCCGCCGAACTCGCCGCCCGCCGCATCCCCTGGCGGCCGCTGCTGCCGCTGTGCGCCGCGATGGCCTTCGCCTACATCGCGGACGCCTCGGTCTCCAACTACAGCGTCAAGTACCTCACCGACGGCCTCGGCAGCCGCGAGGACCTCGCCAAGCTCTCCTACCTCGGCTACATGCTCGCCATGCTGCTCGGCCGCGCCGTCGGCGACCGCGCCGTCCAGCGCTTCGGCGCGACAGCCGTGGTCCGCGCCGGCGCGAGCCTGGCCGGCACCGGCTTCCTGATCGCCGCCACCGCCCCCGGCACCTCGGCCGGCATCCTCGGCTTCACCGTCCTCGGCTTCGGCATCTGCGCGATCATCCCCCAGGTCTTCGCCGCCGGCGGCCGCCTCCTCCCGCACGCGAGCGACGCCGCCGTCGCCCGCCTCAACCTCTTCAACTACGCCGGCTTCCTGATCGGCTCCCCCCTCGTCGGCACCCTCGCCGGACTCTCCGGCTACCGCTGGGCCTTCGGCGCCCCCATGCTCCTGATCCTCGCGATCATCCCGCTCGCCCCGCACTTCGCCCCGGCGGCCGCGCAGGCGGGTGCGAAACCGGGGGCGCGGGTGGGTGCGAATCCGGGGGCGCGGGGAACTGCGCGGAACGGAAGCTGACCGGCGGAAAGATCGCGTCACGGATCACCACCTGCACGCGCGTGCGCTCTCGTAGGACGCCTCCCGATACCGTGTGCCCATGGCAGATACTTGCGGACTGCACCTGTTCTGGGACGAAGCCGAAACCGGCTACGACTTCGGCCCGGGCCACCCCATGGACCCGACCCGTCTCGCCCTGACGATGCGTCTGATCGAGTCCCTCGGCCTCACCAAGCAGCCGTCCGTGACGTTGCGTTCGGCCCCCGCCGCAGGCGACTCCACGCTCCGCCTGGTGCACACCGCCGAGTATCTCGCCGCCGTGAGACGCGCCGCCGCCGACCCGTCCGCCACCGACCCCGTGCACGGTCTCGGCACCGACGACAACTGGTCGTTCCCCGCGCTGCACACCGCCTCGGCGCTGATCGCCGGCCAGTCGGTGGCCGCCGCCGAGGCGGTGTGGCGCGGACAGACCCCGCACGCCGTCAACTTCGCGGGCGGACTGCACCACGCGATGCCCGGCCAGGCGTCCGGCTTCTGCATCTACAACGACCCCGCCCTGGCCATCGCCCGCCTGCTGGAGCTGGGCGCGGCGCGGGTCGCCTACGTCGACGTGGACGTCCACCACGGCGACGGCGTCCAGCAGGCGTTCTGGAACGACCCCCGGGTGCTCACCGTCTCCGTGCACGAGAGCCCCAGCACCCTGTTCCCGCAGACCGGCTGGGCCACCGAGACCGGCGGCCCGGACGCCGAGGGCACCGCCGCCAACCTGGCGCTGCCCGCCGGCACCGGCGACGCCGGGTGGCTGCGCGCCTTCCACGCCGTCGTCCCCGACCTGCTGGCGTCGTTCCGCCCGCAGGTGATCGTCAGCCAGCACGGCGCGGACACCCACATCGAGGACCCGCTCGCCCATCTGGCCGTCACCGTCGATGCCCAGCGCCTGATGGCCGAGTCGGTGCACCGCCTGGCCCACCAGTACGCCGACGGCCGCTGGGTGGCCACCGGCGGCGGCGGGTACGCGGTGGTCGACGTGGTGCCCCGCACCTGGACCCACCTGGTGGCCACCGCCGCCGGGCACCCCGTCGACCCGGCCACCGAAACCCCCGAGGAGTGGCGCGCCGAGGTCTACCGGCTGACCCGCCGCCCCGCCCCGCTGCGGATGACCGACGGCGCCACCCCGCACTGGTCGGACTTCCACGACGGCGGCTACGACCCCGCCGACCGCCTCGACCAGGCCGTCCTGGCCACCCGCCGTGCCGTCCTCCCGCACCACGGACTGATCCCGTGACCGCCCGCGACAAACTCCGCGCCCACCTGCTGAAGCACCGGCTGGCCGGCCCGGACGTGCCCACGTCCCGGCAGAACAACCTCCGCCACTACCGGCTCTTCGCCCAGGGCGACCCCAAGGCGCTGATGGGCCTCGCACCGGAGCCCCGCCGCGACCAGGACGCGGTGCTGCGGCTGATGGCCGAACGCGTCGGCGTGCACCCCGACCCCCGGTACACCGAGGGCCCCGACACCATCGACCCCGAACTCACCATCGCCGCCCTCGACCGCCTGGCCGCGCTGCTGCGCCGCACCGCCGACCGCCGCGGCAGCGTGCTGGCCGGCACCGGGCACCCGACCAAGCTGGCCGGGTTCCACGGGGCGCTCGTCACGGCGCTCGAAGCGGCGGGCTGCCCCGTGCACACCCCTGCGCGGGGCGCGCGCTTCCGTGAGCCCACCCCGGACGGTAACCGCCCCCGTTACCTCGACGTGGTCGACCGGGTGCTGGTGACGCGCGCCCTGGACGACCCCGAACGCCCGGGCCGCCCCGGCCCCGGCGAGCCGGCCCACACGCACTCCCCGCTGCCCGTCCGCCTCGCCCTGACCGCCCTCGCCGACGCCGGGCACCGCCCGCCCGGCCTGGTCCTGGGCGACCACGGCTGGCTCTGCGGCGCCGGCCGCCTCGGCATCCCGGCGGGCGGGGTCGCCGACTGCAACGACGTCGCCCCGTTCGCCGCCGAGGCGGACGGCCTGGTCGCCGTGGTCGTCCCGCTGGAGGACGGTTCGGACCCGTCCTGCTACAGAGCGCTGAGTGACTACGTACTGCAACGAGCGGATCTCGCACCGTACAACAGTTGACGGCCACCCTCTTCCCACCCGTACCACCCATAACTACTCTGGGGATACACGTGTGCCGGTGGAGTCACCGGAGGGGAAGCCGGTGCCTTGCACACGGGTAAGGGTCGGGTGAGGGTCATGAGCGAGCGTCCCCTGCAGGATGTGGTCTTCCTGACCGTCGCCGAGGTCGCCTCGGTGATGCGGGTCTCGAAGATGACGGTCTACCGCCTCGTGCACAGCGGCGAACTTCCGGCCATCAGGGTCGGACGCTCGTTCCGGGTGCCCGAGCAGAAGGTGCACGAGTACCTCCAGGAGTCCTACGTGCGGCTGCAGAGCGCGTAGTCCGCAATAGCCGACGGACTCCGATTACGGCAAACGCGAGGTGGACGGTAGGCTAGGCCCTCCGTCAGTCGTATGGACTCCCGTTCCTCACGGGCGCGGGTCCGAGTGAGCGAGGAATGTTCCGTGGGCTCTGTCATCAAGAAGCGTCGCAAGCGTATGGCCAAGAAGAAGCACCGCAAGCTTCTGAAGCGCACTCGCGTGCAGCGTCGCAACAAGAAGTAGCACCGTTCGGCGCCATCCCCGTTCACACGGGGGTCAGCCCAGGACTCGCGCTCAGCGACGCAGGAAGAACTGGCGCCTTCGGTGCGCCACTGCCCGTCCCCGGATGATTTCCGGCGGCGGGCAGTGGCGTTTCCGCTCCCGCCTCCGCGGCGCGGTACGGTGCAGCTCAGGGGGAAGGCAGCACTGGCAGCCATGGGAGGTCGCGGCAACGTGGGCAAGGTCGTGCTCGTCACCGGCGTGTCGCACCGGCTCGGTGCGCGTTTCGCCGGGCAGATCGTCGAACAGCCGGGTGTGGACCGGGTGGTGGGGGTGGACGCCGGCCCGCCGCCGGCCGCGCTGCCGTTCGGCGTGGAGTACGCGCAGGTCGATCTGCGCCGGCCGGCGATCGCCCGGGTGATCGCCGAGCACGAGGTCGACACCGTGGTGCACCTGCACGTCACCGCCCTCGGCCACGGCGGCCGGGCGCTGGTGAAGGAGACCAACGTCATCGGCACCATGCAGCTGCTCGGCGCCTGCCAGAAGGCCCCCGGCGTGCGCCGCCTGGTGGTGAAGTCCACCACCGCCGTCTACGGCTCCGCGCCGCGCGACCCGGCGGTGTTCGGCGAGCGGATGCAGCCCAAGGCGCTGCCGCCCGGCGGCTTCGCCCGGGACGCCGCCGAAGTGGAGGGCTACGTACGGGGGTTCGCCCGCCGCCGCCCCGACGTCGCGGTCACGGTGCTGCGGTTCGCCAACATCCTCGGCCCGCACGGCGACACCCCGCTGACCGCGTACTTCCGGCTGCCGGTGCTGCCGACCGCGCTCGGCCACGACCCGCGCCTGCAGTTCGTCCACGAGGACGACGCGCTGGAGGTGCTGCGGATGGCCGCGCTGGACGCGCCGACCGGCACCTACAACGTGGCGGGCGACGGCGTGCTGCTGCTCTCCCAGTGCGCCCGCCGGCTCGGCCGGCCCACGGTGCCGCTGCTGCGGCCCGCGCTCGGCCTGGTCGCCCAGCTGGCCCGGCAGCTGACCGCCCCCGCGGACCGCGCGTTCTCCCCGGAGCAGCTCCAACTGCTCACCCACGGACGGGTGGTGGACACCGCGCTGCTGCGCGACACGTTCGGGTACACGCCCCGCTGGACCACTCCCGAGGCGTTCGCCGACTTCGCCGCGCACGTGGTGCCCGGCCCGTTGCCGTCGGCCCGGCTGACCGCCGTCACCGACCGGCTCACCGATCTGCTCACCGACCACCGTTCCAGCCAGCCCGAGGAGTTGAGGCCGCGATGACAGCCGCCCGGGAGCCCGCCGACCCGGCGGCCAAGGTCATCCCGATCGAGTCCGCGCCGAGCTGGTCCGGCCCCGGGCCGCGCCCGGCGCTCGCCGACCGGCTGGCCGACAGCGTCGGCGCCGCGCTCTCCGGCCGGCTCGGCGCGACCGCGACCCAGCTGTTCGGCAAGGGCTGGGAGCAGCGTGCCGCCGGCGGGCTCGGCTTCCTGCGCCGCCGGCTGACGGGCGATTACGAGGTCGACGACTTCGGCTTCGACCGGGAGCTGACCGAGGAGGTGTTCCTGGCGCTGCTGCGGCCGCTGGCGGAGAAGTACTTCCGGATCGAGGTCCGCGGCACCGAGCACATCCCGGCCGAGGGCGGCGTGCTGATCGTCGCCAACCACTCCGGCACCATTCCGCTGGACGCGCTGATGACCCAGGTCGCGGTGCACGACCACGCCGACCGGCACTTGCGGATGCTGGCCGCCGACCTGGTGTTCGTGCTGCCCGTGGTCAACGAACTGGCCCGCAAGGCGGGGCACACGCTGGCCTGCAACGAGGACGCGCAGACCTTGCTGGAACGCGGCGAGGTGGTCGGGGTCTGGCCGGAGGGCTTCAAGGGCATCGGCAAGCCGTTCGCCGACCGGTACAAGCTCCAGCGGTTCGGCCGCGGCGGCTTCGTGGCGTCCGCGCTGCGGGCCGGGGTGCCGATCGTGCCGTGTTCGATCGTCGGGGCGGAGGAGACCTACCCGATGATCGGCAACTTCAAGACGCTGGCCCGGCTGCTCGGCCTGCCGTACCTGCCGATCACGCCGACCTTCCCGTGGCTGGGCCCGCTCGGGGCGATCCCGCTGCCGACCAAGTGGACCATCCAGTTCGGCGAGCCGATCCCGACGGACAGTTACCCGAAGGACGCCGCCGACGACCCGATGCTGGTGTTCAACCTGACCGACCAGGTACGGGAGACCATTCAGCACACGCTGTACAAGCTGCTGGTGCAGCGCCGCTCGGTCTTCGGCTGACGCTCGGCCGGGGCCGTTCGCCCCGCGCCCCCGGTGCGGGGCGCGGGGCGAACGGGCTCAGTTGAGGGTCAGCCCGGGCAGCAGCCCCGGGAGGAGCGGCGGGAGGTTGAGTCCCTGGTTGCCGCCCGCGGGCGCGGACGGGGAGGCCGACGGGGCCGGGGCGCCGCCGTGGGTCGGTGTGGCGGTCGGCGAGGGAGTGGAGCCGGTGAGGCCACCCAGCAGGCTGCCCAGACCGGGCGCGGCGGACGGGCTGGCCGACGGGGTGGTGGCCCGGGCGGACGACCCGGCGGCCGGGCCCTGCCCGGTACCGCCGCCGGTGCTCTCGGTGTTGCTGCCGGGCTGCTGCTGACCGGCCCCGCTGCCGGAACCCGCGCCGGTTCCGCTGCCGTCGCTGCCCTGGCCGGAAGGCTGTACCAGCCGCAGGGGCGCGACGTCCTCGCTTATGTCGCTGAACAGGCGGTCCACCTTGTCGGCCTGGCCGGCCAGGCCGGACGGCAGCCGGGACTGCAGCGCCGACCAGCGCTCGTCCTGCCCGGCGAAGCCGGCGAGTTGACGCATCGGGGCGAGCGAGCCGTTGGAGCGGTAGACCGCGCGCAGCAGGTCGCGGCCGCGCAGCGCCTCGGCGTGCATGTCGTCGAGGGCGCGGCGGACCTGGTCGACCGTGGCGGGGCTGAGCGTGCTGCCGGGGTCGGTGCGGCCGATCAGCGACTGCGCCTCGTCGAGCCGGGTGGAGGCCTGCTGGAGGAGCAGGGCGCCGCGCTCGGAGTCGTTGTCGGCCCAGTCGAGGCGCAGCCCTTCGAGGCCGCGCTTCATGCCGTACAGGGCGTCCCCGGGCAGGGCGTTGGTGGAGGCCGCGGCGACCCCGCCGAGGGAGCCGACGGCGACGCCCGCGACCAGTCCGCCGATGGCCAGGCGGCGGCCCCAACGGGTGCGGCGGGTGCGCCTGCCGCGCTGGACGGGGAGGACCGCCGTGGGGGCACCGTCGGCCCACTGCTGCTCGAACGCGGCCATCAGCCGGGCGCGTTGGACCGTCCGCGTCTCGGCGGCGAGCCCGGGGGCGGGGAGCGCGCCGAGCGCGTCGGCCATGGTGAGCAGCTCGGTCATGGCGGCGGAGCCGGCCCGGTGCGCGCCGCTGCTCCGGTGGTCACTCTGGTGGGCCTCCAGCGCCTCGGCGAAGGACTTCGCCCGCCGGTGCTCCAGCACGTTTGCCGTCACGGGCCACACCTCCCTTCGTCGTTTTCGACACCGTGGCCCGTCGGTTGGTTGTCCCGACAGGCCGAAACCACACCATCGGGTGACAGCTCGAAATCCCACTTGACTGCGGGCCCGGTGGCGGGATGCACGCTGGCCAACGAGCGGTGTCGGGAGTCGGTTACGCACGACCCCCTGGCGTATTAAGCAGAGCAGATGACCGTCCCATCACCCGGACGGGCAAGCGCCTGCGCGGGGTTGACGGCGCGTCATCGGCCGGGCGCGCTGCCAATGGGCGCGCCGGGCGCGCCTGTTCGCGCGGGGATCTGCCGGGCGAGGGTCTGCCGGGCGAGGGTCTGTCGGGTGTCGCGTCCACGGCCCGCGGATCACCGGGCGTCCGGCGGCAGCAGGCGGGCCAGCGTGCGCACCGCCCGGTACTGCAGCGTCTTGATGGCGCCCTCGTTCTTGCCCATGATCCGGGCCGTCTCGGCGACCGAGAGCCCTTGCAGGAAGCGCAGCGTGACGCACTCCTGCTGCTGCGGGTTGAGCCGCCGCACCGCGTCGAGCAGGGCGGCGTTGGAGAGTGACTCCAGCACCGACTCCTCGGGGCTGCGCTCGCACTCGTTGGAGTCGAGCATCTCGCCGGTGGTGACCTCCAGCCGGAACCGGCTGGACTTGAAGTGGTCGGCCACCAGGTTGCGGGCGATGGTGACCAGCCAGGCCCCGAAGTCGCGGCCCTGCCAGGTGAAGGTGCCGATCCGGCGCAGCGCGCGCAGGAAGGTCTCGCTGGTGAGGTCCTCGGCGGTGGCCCGGCTGCCGACCCGGTAGTAGATGTACCGGTAGACGGTGTCGGCGTAGTGGTCGTAGAGCTGCCCGAAGGCCTCGCTCTCGCCGTTCTGGGCGCGTTCGACCAGATCGACGACGGGGTTGTGCTCGGTGTCGTAGCCGGGGCCGGCGGGTGCGGTGCGGGCCCGGCCGCGGGTGCCGGGGGAGGGGACGGTCCGGCTGCGCGGGGCGGCGGCGGGGCTGCCGGCGGCGGTGGAGCGCAGGAGCGGCGCGGCGAACGCGGCGGGGGCGGGTGCGGTGAACGTGGGGCCGGCCACCGCGGGCTGGGGGACCAGCAGCTCGAACTCGCGGATCGCGGCCCACAGTCGCTCCAGGCGCACACCGCGGCGCAGGCCGACGGTCGACGGGCGGGAGGTGGCTGGCGCGTCGTTCCGGACGGGTGGGTACACGGGACTCCCAGAGGCAGAACTGTGGACGGATCACCTCCGCCTGTGCGGAGAGGCACGCCGCATTGACCACCCGTCACGGGGACGTTCGGGGTGGCGTGCATCCAGGAGAGAATAACGCTTTGTGCAATGACAGCTACACCCCGTGGTCGAAGTGGTCGAAGGAAGTCCACTTCTCACGCAAATTCGGCTGCTGATGACCGGAGTTGACGTCATTTCTCCGGCTCATTGCGACCGGTTGTGCGCACCTGGTGACCGACTGGTGATGGAAGGCCGGGGTTTCCCCGGTCGGGGCGGTCCCAACCCATGACTTTGGCCGACTGCCGAACGATCAGTTCCGGTCATGGCTCAAGGGCCTGCTCGGGGCCGTCGGGGCGGGGGCGCGGGGCAGGTCAGGACCACCCGCAAGGGGGCGTGTCAGCGGCGGCGGATTGACGCCCGGTCAATGGCGGGGCGGGTGATACCGGATCAGGTCCGCTGCCGGCGGCGCATCGCCACCGCGGCGGCGGCCGCCCCGGCCGCCACGCCGAGCGCGGCCGCCGCGGGGATGCCGATCCGGGCGGCCTTGCGCCCGGTGCGGAAGTCCCGCACCCGCCAGCCCATCGCCCGGGCGTGCCGGCGCAGCGCCGCGTCCGGGTTGATCACGTACGGGTGGCCGACCAGGCTGAGCATCGGGATGTCGTTGGCGGAGTCGCTGAACGCGGCGCAGCGGGCCAGGTCGAGGTGTTCGCGGCGGGCCAGGGCCTGGACCGCGGCGGCCTTGGCGGGGCCGTGCAGCATGCCGCCGACCAGCCGTCCGGTGTACTCGCCGTCGCGGGTCTCGGCGACGGTGCCGAGGGCGCCGGTCATGCCGAGCCGGCGGGCGATCAGCCGGGCGACCTCCTGCGGGGCGGCGGTGACCAGCCAGGCCCGCTGTCCGGCGTCCAGGTGCATCTGGACCAGGGCGCGGGTGCCGGGCCAGACCTTCTCGGCCAGGACGGGCTCGAAGATCTCCTCGCAGATCCGTTCCAGGTCGGCGGTGCGCTTGCCCGCGACCAGGCTGAGCGCGCTGTCCCGGGCGTCGGCGATGTGGTCGGCGTTCTCGGCGCCGCGCAGCCGGAACGAGGCCTGCTGCCAGGCGAACCGGGCCAGGTCGCGGCGGGTGAAGAAGCGCCGCCGGTACAGGCCGACGCCGAGGTAGAAGATCGCGGCGCCGCGCAGGATGGTGTTGTCGCAGTCGAAGAACGCGGCGGCCCGGACGTCGCCGGGCACCGGGGTGTGGTCGCCCTCGGGGGCCTTGGGGCGGCCGGGCTCCGTGCCGTCGGGAGCGAGCTGTTCCTGGGCGGCGTCGGCCGCGGCCTCGCCCGCCAGGACGGTCCGTTCGTCGGTGGAACGCCTCGACCGGGTGAGCCTTCGCAGCGCTGCCATGCGACGAGCATAGTCAGCCGGGGCGCCCGACCCCGTGACCGAGGAGTGCCGCACCGGTGAACGAGGGGCATCCGGGGCGCCGCCGTGAGCGCCTGCACAATGAGTGGCGTGAGCCTGCTGCGACGTGCGAAGAAGAACCCGGCCGACACCACGGTGACGCTGATCGGCAAGCCCGGCTGCCATCTGTGCGAGGACGCCCGGGCGGTGATCCTCAAGGTGGTCGGCGAGCTCGGCGTCGGTTTCGAGGAGAAGGACATCCTGCAGGACGCGGCGCTGTACGAGCAGTACGCCGAGCAGATCCCGGTGACGCTGATCGACGGCCGGCAGCACGACTTCTGGCGGGTGGACGAGACGCGGCTGCGCAAGGCGCTGGCCTGACCGCCGGGCCGGTGTGACCCTCCTCGCACCCGCCTGTCCCGCCTTGCCTTCGCAGGCGTTCGGCGGTCTCGGCCCTGGGATTTCCACCGGCTTCCGGCTTACCATCGAATGGTTGTCCGCCGGGGGCTGTGCAAGAGGAGGGCGCGATGAACGGCTATGCCGTCGTCGACGTCGAGGCCACCGGTCGTAGCCCCTGGCGCCACCGGGTGGTCGAGGTCGCCGTGGTGCAGCTGGACGCCGCCCTGCGCACCGAGCGCGTGTTCGCCACGCTGCTCGATCCGGCCGGGCCGGTGGGGCCGACGCACGTGCACCGGATAGCGCAGGAGGACGTGGTCGGCGCGCCCCGGTTCCGGCAGATCGCGCCGTGGCTGCTGGAGCTGCTGGCCGGCCGGGTGCTGGTCGGACACCACGTGACCTGCGACCGGGCGTTCCTGGAGCGGGAGTTCGCGCGGATCGGCGTGGTGCTGCCGGTGCTGCCGGCGGTGTGCACGATGCGCCTGGCCCGCCGGGTGCTGCCGCAGGCGGGTGGTTTCGGACTGTCCGCGTGCGTGGAGGCGGCCGGGCTCGGCTGGTTCCCGGCGCACACCGCGCTCGGCGACGCCCGGGCCACCGTCGAGCTGCTGCGGCACTGCCTGCGGATCGGCTGCCCGGCGGAGGAGCTCGTTCCGGCCGTCGCGACGGTGCCGTGGCCGCGGCTGGCGGCGGCCCGTTCGGCGCGTTCCCCGGGGTCGGTCCGACTGCTGCGCCGGTGGGCTCCGCTGGGCCCGTGGCCGGCCGGAGTGGAGGGGGCGCGTCCGTTGGTCGGCGCGGCGGGTTACGAGTGATGCGTGTCACTGTTCGGGGACAAATCGGACACCATCTTTGTGCACACGTTCACAAACGCATAGCCTGGCGGTCCAAGCCCAGCTTCACCCACAGGAGCAACGTGGCAATCGGCCGACCCTCACCCAGCAGTTCGCAGACGCCCGACCCGGGCGCCGCGCGCCGGACCTCGCGTGCGCGAGGCATTCCGGAGGCGACGGTGGCCCGTCTCCCGCTCTACCTGCGGGCGCTGACCGCGCTGTCCGAGCGTTCCGTGCCGACCGTCTCCTCCGAGGAGCTGGCCGCCGCGGCCGGCGTGAACTCCGCCAAGCTCCGCAAGGACTTCTCCTACCTCGGGTCCTACGGCACCCGTGGCGTCGGCTACGACGTCGAGTACCTCGTCTACCAGATCTCCCGCGAGCTCGGCCTCACCCAGGACTGGCCGGTCGTCATCGTCGGCATCGGCAACCTCGGCCACGCGCTCGCCAACTACGGCGGCTTCGCTTCCCGCGGCTTCCGGGTGGCCGCCCTGCTGGACGCCGACCCCAACGTGGTCGGCAGCACCGCCGCCGGCCTGCCGGTACGGCACATGGACGAACTGGAGGACATCGTCGTCTCCCAGCACGTCTCCATCGGTGTGATCACCACCCCGCCCGGCGCCGCCCAGCTGGTCTGCGACCGCCTGGTCGAGGCCGGCGTCACCAGCATCCTGAACTTCGCGCCCACCGTGCTGACCGTCCCGGACGGCGTGGACGTACGCAAGGTCGACCTGTCGATCGAGCTGCAGATCCTCGCCTTCCACGAGCAGCGCAAGGCCGGCGACGAGCCCGCCGCCGGCGACTCGGTGCTCGACCGCGCCCCCGGGCCGGTCCGCGCCGCCGCCGCCAAGCTGCGCCGCGCCGCCGGCGGCGGCAAGGGCGAGCAGGCGAAGAACACCCCGGCCGCCAAGGGCGCCAAGGGCCCCGAGGACGACCTGTCCGCGGTGATGCCGGCGTGAGCACCAACATCCGTCACGACGAGGTGGGGGCATGAGTCTTCTGGTAGTCGGTCTGAGTCACCGGACCGCACCGGTCGGCGTACTGGAGCGCGCCGCGCTCACCGGCGAGAGCCCGACCCGGCTGCTGCACGACGCCGCCGCCTCGGCGACCGTCGCCGAAGCGGCCCTGGTCAACACCTGCAACCGGATCGAGCTGTACGCCGACGTGGACAAGTTCCACGCCGGCGTCGCCGAGCTGTCCCAGCTGCTCGCCGGGCACAGCGGCGTCGACCTCGACGAGCTCACCCCGCACCTGTACGTGCACTACGAGGACCGCGCCGTCCACCACCTGTTCTCGGTGGCCTGCGGCCTGGACTCGATGGTCGTCGGCGAGGGCCAGATCCTCGGCCAGCTGCGCGACGCCCTCGCCAAGGCCCAGGACGAGCACACCGCCGGCCGCGGCCTGAACGAGCTGTTCCAGCAGGCCCTGCGGGTCGGCAAGCGGGCGCACAGCGAGACCGGCATCGACAAGGCCGGCCAGTCGCTGGTCACCTTCGGCCTGGAGCAGGTCGCGCTCGGCGCCGGCCCGATCACCGGCAAGCGCGCCCTGGTGGTCGGCGCCGGCTCGATGAGCTCCCTGGCCGCCGCCACCCTGGTCCGGGTCGGCATCACCGACCTGCAGATCGCCAACCGCACCCCGGCCCGCGCCGAACGACTGGTGGAGATCCTCGGCAGCGCCGCCCGCACCCTGGACTTCGACAAGGTCCCGCAGGCCCTCGCCGACGTGGACCTGGTGATCTCCTGCACCGGCGCGGCCGGCACCGTCATCGACGCCGCCGAGGTGACCGCCGCCCTCGCCGCCCGCAGCGCCGAGCAGCCGCTCGCCTTCCTCGACCTCGCCATGCCCCGCGACGTCGACCACACCGTGCACCAGCTCGACGGCGCCCTGCTGGTCGACCTGGAGAGCCTCTCCCACGCGCACGCCGCCACCCCCGGTGCGGGCGACGTGGACGCCGTCTCCACCATCGTCAGCGACGAGGTCACCGCCTTCGGCCAGGCGCAGCGCGCCGCCCGGATCGCCCCCACCGTGGTCGCCCTGCGCGCCATGGCCTCCGAGGTGGTCCGCAGCGAACTCGCCCGGCTCACCTCCCGGCTGCCCGACCTGGACGAGCGCTCCAGCGCGGAGATCTCGCAGGCCGTGCGCCGGGTGGTCGACAAACTGCTGCACGCCCCGACCGTCAAGGTCAAGCAGCTCGCCGCCGAACCCGGCGGGGCCTCCTACGCGGAAGCCCTGCGCGAACTGTTCGACTTGGACCCCGCCGCAGTGCACGCTGTCTCCGGCACCCCGACCGGCGACCGGGCCGGGTCCTCGATCCCGGCCGGCGGTGTCCCCGCCGCCCAGGCCGCCGTCGCCCCGCCCGCCGGAGCACCCAGATGAACACCCCGTCAGCCCCCCAGCACGACCAGGACGATCACCTCATGAATGGTCCAGAGACAGTGACGCCGCTGCGCCTCGGTACCCGCCGCAGCGCCCTCGCCATGGCCCAGTCGGGCATGGTCGCCGAGGAGGTGGCCAAGATCACCGGCCGCCGGGTGGAGCTGGTCGAGATCACCACCTACGGGGACGTCTCCCGGGAGTCGCTGGCGCAGATCGGCGGCACCGGTGTGTTCGTCTCCGCGCTGCGCGACGCCCTGCTGGAGGGCCGCATCGACCTGGCCGTCCACTCGCTCAAGGACCTGCCGACCGCCGCCCCCACCGGGCTGCTGCTGGCCGCCGTCCCCGAGCGCGAGGACGTCCGGGACGCCCTGGTCGCCCGCGACGGCCTCGGTCTGGCCGAGCTGGTCGGCAAGGCCGACGGCCGCACCGTCCGGATCGGCACCGGCTCCCCGCGCCGGATGGCCCAGCTCAACGCCTGGGCCCGGGCGCACGACGCGGACCTGGAGACCGTCGCGATCCGCGGCAACGTCGACACCCGCATCAACTACGTCACCTCCGGCGAACTCGACGCCGTGGTGCTGGCCACCGCCGGCCTGAACCGGCTCGGCCGCTCCGGTGAGATCACCGAGCACCTCGACACCGCGCTGATGCTGCCCGCCCCCGGGCAGGGCGCGCTCGCCGTCGAGTGCGTCGACCCGACCCTGGCCGCCGTGCTGTCCCGGCTCGACCACATCCCCACCCGGGCCGCCGTGGTCGCCGAGCGCGCCCTGCTGGCCACCCTGGAGGCCGGCTGCTCCGCGCCGGTCGCCGCGCTGGCCACCTGGGCCGGCACCGAACTGCGCCTGGACGGCGCGGTCGGCACCACCGATGGCGCCGAACTGCTCAAGATGTCCGCCAACGGCCCGCTCGTCCTCGACGAAGCCGCCGAGGAGCAGGCCGCGGCCCTGGGCCGCGCCCTGGCCACCCGGCTGCTCGACGCCGGAGCGGCCAACCTGATGGGGGAGCGCGCCCGATGACCGCCGCCGGATTCCACCCGCCCGCAGGGCGCTGCACCTTCCTCGGCGCCGGCCCCGGCGACCCCGGGCTGCTCACCCTGCGCGCCGTCGACGTGCTCAGCACCGCCGACGTGCTGATCGCCGACCCGCTGACCGCCGCCGCGGTGCGCACCCACTGCCCCAGCGGCGTCCAGGTGCTCGACCCGGCCGACGCCGGCAAGGAGCTGAGCGACCTGGCCGCCGACGCCGTCCGGGCCGGCCGCCACCTGGTCCGCACCGTCGACGGCGACCCCGGCCTGGACGGCTGCGCCGCCCAGGAGATGCTGCGCTGCGCCAAGGCCGGCGTCCCGTTCGAGGTCGTCCCCGGCGTCGCCCAGTCGGTGGGCGTGCCCGCCTACGCGGGTGTGCCGCTCCGCGGCTCCCAGGGCGCGGACGTCCGGTTCGTGGACGGCGAGGCGCTGCTCGGCGGCCAGCTGGTCGACCTCGGCGCGCCCGAGACCACCCTGGTGGTGCGCACCACCCTGGGCCAGCTGCCCGCGACCGCCAACGCCTTGGTGGCGCACGGCCGCAAGCCCGACGCGGCGCTGTCGGCCACGCTGTCCGGCACGACCACCCGGCAGCGCACCTTCACCTCCACGCTGGCCGCCATCGCCGCCGACCTGAAGGCCGCCCGGGTGCTGCCCTCGCCGGTCTCCGCCCCGGTGGACCCGGCGACCTCGGTGATAGCCGTGGTGGGCGAGCAGGTCGCCCACCGCGCCTCGCACTCCTGGTTCGAGACCAAGCCGCTGTTCGGCTGGAACGTGCTGGTGCCGCGCACCAAGGAGCAGGCCCACGGCCTGTCCGAGCAGCTGCGCTCGTACGGCGCGGTGCCGCAGGAGGTGCCGACCATCGCGGTCGAGCCGCCGCGCACCCCGCAGCAGATGGAACGCGCGATCAAGGGCCTGGTCACCGGCCGCTACGAGTGGATCGCCTTCACCTCGGTGAACGCCGTCAAGGCCGTCCGGGAGAAGTTCGAGGAGTACGGGCTCGACGCCCGCGCGTTCGCCGGCATCAAGGTCGCGGCGGTCGGCGAGACCACCGCGCAGGCGCTGGTCGACTTCGGCGTGAAGCCGGATCTGGTGCCGTCCGGCGAGCAGTCCGCCGCCGGTCTGCTGGAGGACTGGCCGCCGTACGACCCGGTGTTCGACCCGATCGACCGGGTGCTGCTGCCGCGCGCCGACATCGCCACCGAGACCCTGGTGGCGGGCCTGGTCGAGCTCGGCTGGGAGGTCGACGACGTGACGGCGTACCGCACGGTGCGCGCCTCGCCGCCGCCGGCCGAGACCCGCGAGGCGATCAAGGGCGGCGGCTTCGACGCGGTGCTGTTCACCTCGTCCTCGACCGTCCGCAACCTGGTCGGCATCGCCGGCAAGCCGCACAACGTGACCGTCATCGCCTGCATCGGCCCGGCCACCGCCAAGACGGCGGAGGAACACGGCCTGCGGGTCGACGTGATGGCCCCGGCCCCGTCCGCGTCCGCGCTCGCCCAGGCGCTGGCCGACTTCGGGGCCAACCGCCGGGACGCCGCCACCGCGGCGGGCGAGCCGGTCTACCGGCCGAGCGAACGCCGCCCCGGTTCGCGCCGCAAGGCGCGCTGACCCTCCGTCAGGGGGAGGCCACCGAGCCTCCCCCTGACGGCTTTTCCGTGACTCAGGGAGCCTTCGAAGTGTCCGCCGAATTCCCGTCCGTCCGCCCGCGCCGCCTGCGCTCCACCCCCGCGATGCGCCGCCTGGTCGCCGAGACCCGGCTCCACCCGGCCGAGCTGATCCTGCCCGCGTTCGTCCGCGAGGGCATCACCGAGCCGAAGCCGATCACCTCGATGCCCGGCGTCGTCCAGCACACCCGCGACACCCTGCGCCGGGCCGCCGTCGAGGCCGCCGAGGCCGGGCTGGGCGGCATCATGCTGTTCGGCGTCCCCGAGGTGCAGGACGCGGTCGGCTCCGAGGGCACCAACCCCGACGGCATCCTGCAGGTCGCCATCCGCGACGTGGTCTCCGAGGTCGGCGACGCCCTGGTGGTGATGTCCGACCTGTGCCTGGACGAGTACACCGACCACGGCCACTGCGGCGTGCTCGCCGAGGACGGCTCGGTCGACAACGACGCCACCCTGGAGCGCTACGCCGAGATGGCCGTGGTGCAGGCCGAGGCGGGCGTTCACCTGGTCGGCCCGTCCGGGATGATGGACGGTCAGGTCGGCTTCATCCGCCGCGCCCTGGACGACGCCGGCTACCAGGACACCGGCATCCTCGCCTACACCGCGAAGTACGCCTCTGCCTTCTTCGGCCCGTTCCGGGAGGCCGTCGGCTCCTCGCTCAACGGCGACCGCAAGACCTACCAGCAGGACCCGGCCAACGCCCGCGAGTCGCTGCGCGAGCTGGAACAGGACCTCGCCGAGGGCGCGGACATGGTGATGGTCAAGCCCGCGATGGCCTACCTGGACATCCTGCGCCAGATCGCCGACGCCTCCCCGGTGCCGGTCTCCGCCTACCAGGTCTCCGGCGAGTACTCGATGGTCGAGGCCGCCGCCGCCAACGGCTGGATCGACCGCGAGCGCACCATTCTGGAGACCCTCACCTCGATCCGCCGGGCCGGCGCCGAGCAGATCCTCACCTACTGGGCCACCGAGGCCGCCCGCCTGCTGCGCTAGGGGTGCACGAAGAGGGGCGCGGGGAACTGCGCGAAGCGGAAGGCACTCAACCGCAAGATCGCGACGCAGGCCAATGACTGGCACGTGATCGCGACCTTGCGGATGTGCGCTGGTTGCTCGCGCAGGTCACCGCGCCCGCAGGCTTTCGTGGGGTCAGCCGATGGCGGCGATGCCGCCACCGCCGCCGCCGACCGCCTCGTCGGTGGCCCAGCCGCCGCCACCGCCCATGGTGAAGATGTGGTCGGTCGCGGCGAAGCCGCCCTCGTGGCCCGCGATGAAGGGCTCGTGGGCGGTGATCACGCCCTCCTCACCGCCACCGGCGACGACGTGCGCACAGGCGGGGGAGGCGATGCCGGCCAGGGCGAGTGCGGCGACGGTGGTGATGACGGCCTTGCCCAGCTTGCTCTTCATGGAGAGTTCCTCTCTGCGTCGGGTGGTGTCCCTACGTCAACACGGGGGTGCGGCTGGCGGGCCGCTGCACGCGCCCGCCGGTGCTCCGATCACCCGATCGCGCCGCGAACGAACGGGTGGGGTAAGGCCGGAGACACGAAACCGCCGGGCCCGGGGCTGGCCCCGGACCCGGCGGTCGGCTGTGACCGGGGAAGATCAGCCGATCAGGTGGCTGACGCCACCGTCGCCGCTGCCCACGGTGTTCTGGCCCACGACGCAGGTCTGGGTCGGGTGGTTGTCCAGAACGTCGGCCTTGATCGGGACGGCGATGCCGATCAGGGCGGCGACGGCGACGTTGTCGATCTCGGGCAGGCAGATGTTCGGGTTGTCCAGCACGTGGTTGTTCGGGCTGTGGTTGCCTTCGGTGCCGGTGTGGTTGGTGCCGCCGTTGCCCTGGAGCGAGGTGGCGGAGCCGTCCGCGTCGCCGATGGCCATCGCGGGGGCGGCGGACATGGCGAGACCGGCGGCGACGACGCCGACGGCGGCGAGAGCCTTCTTGATCATGGGGTCATTCCTTTTCGGATCTGATGGAGTGGAGCAGCACCCCTGACGCGTGGCTCGCGCCGGGGCCACCGCCCGGCCGGGGGAACGGACCGGGCGGGTCGTGGGGCGCGGAGCTGGCGGCTCCGCGCCGGAGGGCGGTGACGGGGCGTCAGCCGACCAGGTGGGAGACGCCGCCGTCGCCGCTTCCGACGGTGCCCTGGCCGACCACACAGGTCTGCTTGGGCTGGTTGTTGAGCGCGTCGACCTCGACCGGGATGGCCACGCCCAGCACTGCCACGCCGATGTTGTGGATCTCCGGCAGGCAGATGTTCGGGTTGTCGGCGAAGTGGAAGTTCGGGCTGTGGTTGCCCCAGGTGCCGCTGGAGTTGGTGCCGCCATTGCCCTGGATGGTGGCGGCCGAACCGTCCGCGTCGCCGATCGCGACGGCAGGGGTGGACACCGCGGCCAGCGCGGCGGCGGCCAGGCCGACGGTGGCCAAAGACTTCTTGAGCATGGTCGAGATACCTCTCTGAAATACCGTTCGAGGGGTGCTGCCCCGTCGTCGTCGGGATCAAAGAATGGCGAACAGGAAAGTTACGGGGGCGGAGAAAATTCGTCGAGGATCACCGGTTTCTCCGCGCGCCAGTCGGATTATTAGGCCGTTCCGGTTAACTGCCGCTATCCGTGGGGGAGGTGGCTCGTTCGCCAGGGTGCGCGCGACGCACCCGAAGTACTTCACGGTTGCTGGCGGCATAAGAAGTCATACGGAATGACCGACGTACCGAATTACCGGATACCCGAACGGACGGCGAACACCATGAAGCTCTCGAAGCGGGCCACGGGCGCCCTGCTGCTGGCGGTCGGCGCCGGCGTGGCGGCGGCGCAGGGCGTGGCCCAGGCGGCGGCGAAGACCCCGACCGAGGTGGCCGCGCTGGAGGACGGACTGGCCACCAGGGAGGTGCCGTTCAGCATTCCGCTCAGCACGCCGAACTCGCCGCTGCCGCTGCTCGCGGACGGCGGCGAGATCCACGGCGGCATCCCGAGCTCGCCGCTGCTGCCGCCGAGCGGGACGGGCCAGAGCCCGACCGAGCCGATCCCGGACCAGGTGCTGCCGGCCCTCAACGGCACCAAGCTGGGCCCGTCGCTGGGCGCCCGGCTGCCGCTGCCCGAGGTGGACAAGGGCGCCACGCTCGGCACCCTGGACCTGGACGCGCCGCCCGCGCCGCTGAACCTGGGCGGCCCGGCGGTGGGCCTGGGCCGGCCGGTCACCTTCGTGCAGGGCGAGAGCGGCCGGCTGACCGATGCCGCATTGAGCCTGGACAAGGTGGACCCGCACGTGGTGACCGCCCCCGTGCAGGCTGTACCGGGCGCCAAGGCCTCGCTCGGCGGCGAGCAGGACCAGATCTCGGTCACCGACTCGGTGAAGACGCTGGCCGCCACCACCACCGCCATCAGCGGCGAGATGCTCGACCAGGCCAACCCGGTGCGGACCCTCACCGGCGCGCTGGACCGGACGCAGGCCTGACGCGGCGACACCACACAGTCGTACGGCCCGGTTGCTCCTTGCGGAGGCCGGGCCGTACGACTGTCCGGGTGGGCGTCAGAGCGGCAGTGCGTTGAGCAGCGGGCCGGCCAGCGGGAGGTCCTTGGCCCCGCCGCCGGCGGACAGCGGCTTGGTGAGCGTGCCGGTGCCGATCGGGCCGAGACCGTTGTCGGGGACCACGGCGACGCCGTTGTTGAACACGTCCGCGCCGGAGTTGGCCCACGGGTCGAGCCGCAGGTCCTTGGCCGGGGCGATTGCGTAGCCGAGCGCGGAGGTGGTGCCGCCGAGGGCCTGCTGGGCGTCGGTGGGCTGCAGATGGGTGGCGGGCAGCGGGAGCCCGGCCAGCTGTTCGGTCTCGGCGTGCGCGGTCTGGGCGGTGACGGCGCCGAGCAGCAGCGCGGTGCCGAGCGCGGCCAGCGCTCCGGTGGTCTTCCGGGACATCGGCCATTCCTTCGGGGGAGGGGACTTCGGGAGGACAGGTACGTCGGGTTAACGAGTCTTCGGGGTGCTGGGTACTTCGACGTGCCGGGTACTTCGGGGTGACGCGCACCTCGGTGCGACGCGTACTTCGGGGTGACGCGCACTTCGAGGCGATGGGGACGAGCACTGCCCCCCGGCCGGTGGCCGAGGGGCAGTCTGCACGGGTCAGCGATCGGCCGGGTCCGGTCAGTCGCAGTCCTCGTCCGCCTGCTCGTGGTGGTGGTGCTCGTGCTCGTGCTCGTGCTCGGCCGGCGGCTGCGCGTGCTCGTGCTCGACCGGCTCCGCGGCCTCCTCGCGCTCGACACCCCCGTCGGCGTTGATGCAGGTGTTGCCGAAGGCCGGGTTCAGCAGGCCGACGACGTTGATCGAGTTGCCGCACAGGTTGATCGGGACGTGGACCGGGACCTGGATCAGGTTGCCGGAGAGCACGCCGGGGGAGTTGGCGGCGACGCCCTCGGCCTCGGCGGAGGCGTTGGCCAGGCCGGCCGAGCCGAGGACCAGGCCGGCGGCGGCGACGGTCAGGACCGCGGCCTTCTTGATGTTGCGCATGAGGGTTGATCTCCTAGATCGCAGCAGGGAGTTGGTGTGCCGTGTGGCGCGGTACGGCGTCGGGCGGTTCAGCCGGCGTTGACGCAGGTGTTGCCGAAGGCCGGGTTCAGCACGCCGATGAGGACGTCGATGGTGTTGCCGCAGACGTTGACCGGGACGTGGACCGGGACCTGGATCAGGTTGCCGGAGAGCACGCCGGGGGAGTTGGCGGCGACGCCCTCGGCCTCGGCGGAGGCGTTGGCCAGGCCGGCCGAGCCGAGGACCAGGCCGGCGGCGGCGACGGTCAGGACCGCGGCCTTCTTGATGTTGCGCATGGTTCTTTTCTTCCTCACGTTCTGCCCGACTGTGGATGGTCGGGTGTCGGGCGATTCGCATCATCGCCCGCTGTTTTCCGGATGCGCCGTGAATGTCACTCACGCGGCTCAAGACCCGCGTGTCGCCCGTGGCTTGGGCGGTGCGCTCCACTTCGGGGGTGCGCCGGCGACTGCTCGCTCAGCAGCGTTTCGCCAGGAAGAACGAACCAGTGCGGCGGGGGAAACGGGCGAGTTCGCCGAACGTCCGGGCCGTTCACCCGAATGCTGCGGTTACGCCGGACGGGTGATTGTCCGAAGAGCATCGCAACTGATCCGGAGTGGCTTCGTTGGCTGAGTGCACGTCCCGTGTGCTTCCTTCCGGTAGCCCCGGCGCGGCAATTGGAAGATCTGATTTATCGAGGAGACTCAAATGAGCATCAAGAAGGCTGCCGCGGTCGGCGCCGCTGTCGTGGGCATCGTCGCCGCCGGTGCGGGCTCCGCCCTGGCGAGCAGCGAGGCCGAGGGTGTCGCCGCCGGTTCCCCCGGCGTGATCTCGGGCAACGAGATCCAGGTCCCGGTGCACGTGCCGATCAACCTGTGCGGCAACACGATCGACATCATCGCGCTGCTGAACCCGGCGTTCGGCAACACCTGCGTCAACGGCGGCTGACGGCTGCGGCTGGTCGGTCGAGCCGCCGCCCACACCCTCCTGCGGGGGTGTGGGCGGCGGCTCATCTGCGTTGGCGGGGGGTCGGCCTGACGGGCCGTCGCAGCCGCTGTGGCCGCATCGCTCCGCGAGTCTTGTTGTGTTACCTGTCAGTACCTAGCATGTGAGCCTGCCTCATGTTCGCCGGGCTCCGGCCCGGTTCCCCCATGCTCCGCGCCGCCCGGCGCCCGTCGGGCGTACCCCCACCCCCGCAAGGAGTCATGAGTGTCCAGGACACCTATGGTCCGCCGCAGGTCCCCCGCCCTGCTCGCCACCGCCGCGCTGCTGGCCGCCCTCGGCCTCGGCTCCGGCCTCGGCGGCGCGGCCACCGCCCAGGCCGCCTCGCCCAGCGCGGGCAAGCCCGCCGCGATCGTCGCCCTCGGCGACAGCGCGATCTCCGGCGAGGGCGCCGGCACCGACACCAACGACGACTACGTCCCCGGCACCGACAGCCCCACCAACTACTGCCACCGCTCCACCAAGTCCGAGATCTTCGTGACCCAGCTCCCCGGCGTCACCCCGATCGACCTGGCCTGCTCCGGTGCGCAGACCGGTGACCTGGTCAGCGACCCCGAGCTGGCGAAGATCACCGGACCGGGCAGCGGCGACTTCGGCGAGGCCAAGCAGGACGTCCAACTGGCCGCCACCGCGGCCAACTACGACGTGAAGATGGTCGTCGTCACGATCGGCGCGAACGACGACTTCGAGTTCGCCGGCATCATGATGTCCTGCCTGGCCCAGTACTTCCCGATCCCGCAGTCCCAGGGCTGCCGGGACACCATCGGCAGCGCCGAGATCACCCGGCGCGCCGCCGGGGTCAAGCCCAAGGTGACGGCCGCGCTGACCAACATCCGCAACACCATGCGCAAGGCCGGCTACTCCGACGACTCCTACCAGCTCGTCTACCAGTCGTACTTCAACCCGATCACCCCCGACATCCGGCGCAACGACTACGTCGGCAAGGTCGCGGACGGCTGCCCGGCCTTCCCCGAGGACCTGGCCTGGGGCCACAACTGGGTCGTCCCCACCCTGAGCGACGCACTGCGTGAGGCCGCCGCCGGCGTGCCGGGCGTGCGCTACCTCGACCAGCGGCGGGTGGCCTTCGGGCACGAGGTCTGCGCGGAGTGGACCAGCTCGCCGTACGAGTACACCAACGGCGACGTGATCGACCTGTCGGAGAGCACCCGCAACGGCTGCGACAGCCCGATCTCCATCCCGGGCCTGTGCATGAACAACGTCCGCCAGTCGTACCACCTGCGGGTGGCCGGCTACGCCGCCGAGGCGGCCTGCCTGCGGCAGTTCTACCAGCAGGCCGGGCTCGGGCAGGCGTTCTGCTCGCTCAACCAGCAGAACACCACCTCGATCACCGCGCTCACCCCCGGCAAGCCGTTCCCGGACACCGCCGAGGACGGCGCCTGGTACCAGCTCACCAACCAGGCCAACGGCAAGGTGCTCGACCTGTCCGGCGGCGGCACCTACGGTGACTCCACCAACGGCCGCGTCGCGATCACCTATCCGGCCACCGGCGGGCTGAACCAGTCCTTCGTGTTCGAGGCCAAGGCCGGCGGCTCCTTCGAACTCGACTTCAGCGGCAACCGCAACATGTGCCTGGACGCCTCCGGCGCCTCCACCGCCCCTGGCACCCAGCTCCAGCAGTGGGGCTGCAACGGCGGCGGCAACCAGCACTGGATCCTCCAGCCGGTCGGCGACGGCACTTACAAGCTGGCCGACTCCCAGGACCCGACCAAGCTGGCCACCGCCTCCGCCAAGACCGATGCCCAGGGCAACCCGCTGGTCCAGCTGGCCGCCGACAACGGCTCCGCCGCGCAGCACTGGCAGCTGACCAAGCTCGGCATCGTCTACCTGCACGGCTGAGACCTGCACGGCTGAGACCAGCACGGCTGAGACCAGCACGGCTGATCGACGCGGGCTGACGGGCGCGCAGTGGCTCTCCGTCAGCCCGCACCCAGCCGGGCGGCCGCACCCGGTGGCATCGGGTACGGCCGCTCCGGCGGCAGCAGCGCGGCGTCCCTGGTGGCGTGCAACTCGCGGGCCAGCGGCGTCAGATCCTCGATCCGCACCAGCCACTCCCCGGCGTAACGGCGCACCAGCTCCCCGCTCAGCCCCAGTTGCAGCGAGCGGTAGGGCAGCGGTCGCAGCCGCAGATCCCGCTCCGGGTCCCACTGCACGCGGGCCGGGCTGCGTCGCAACGCCCGCTGCCACTCCGCCTTCGAGGCGTGCAGGCCCGGCTTGTAGCCGCTCAGCACCGCCGCCTCCAGCGCGGCGTCGAACCCCTGACGGGTGATCACCACGCCGAGGATCCGTTCCTGCCCCGCGCTCCGCGCCCAGTCGCTGCGGTACATCAGCCAGCGGAACGACGGCTTGATCCACGTCATCCGCTCCCGCGAGAACGCCTCCGGCCACCGCCCGTCGGCCACCGCGGGGTCGGCGATCTCGGGCCGGAACGCCTGGTAGACCGTCACCGTTTTCGCGTCGTAACGGGCCCTGACCTGCCTCTTCGGCACCTCGTCCATCCGCCCATCCTGTCCCGGCCGGGGTGCCCCGCGCCCGCGATTTTCGCCTGTCCCGGGCCGGGGGGAGTGACGATCGGCGCCATGGACCTGCTCGCCCAGTCCGTTCGAGTGTGCTGGGTCCGAACCCCCTGGTGGTGGACGGCTGATTCCCCGACTGGTCTAGTCCTGTCGTTGACAGCGGTGGCGGACCGGCCCGACCATGTGAGCCGTCCCACAGTGCTCTGCCTGGAGGTTCCCGTGCCCAGCCCCTCTGCGGCCGATTTCGTTGCCGCCGCCCATGCCGCCATCGACAAGGTCAGCAGCTCGCAGACCGAGGAGGTCGCGAAGGCCGCCGAGCTGATCGCGGACGCGCTGGCCGCGGACGGCATCGTGCAGGCGTTCGGCACCGGGCACTCCGAGGCGTTCGCGATGGAGATCGCCGGGCGGGCCGGCGGGCTGGTGCCCAGCAACCGGATCGCGCTGCGCGACGTGGTGCTGTTCGGCGGGCGGCCGGTGGAGATCCTGTCCGGCTCGGAGCTGGAGCGCGGCACCGAATCCGCGGCGATGCTCTGGGAGTTGACCGACCCGCACCCGGCGGACCTGTTCATCCTCGCGTCCAACTCCGGCGTCAACGGCTGCGTGGTCGAACTCGCCCGGCTGGCCAAGGAGAACGGCCACCCGCTGATCGTCGTCACCTCCGCCGAGCACACCGCGGGTGTTCAGCCCAAGCACCCGTCCGGCCTGCGGCTGCGCGACTACGCGGACGTGGTGCTGGACAACGGTGCGCCGTTCGGTGACGCCGTCCTGCCGATGGCGGGTGGCGGCCGGGCCTGTGGCATCTCCTCGATCACCGCCGCGCTGCTCGGTCAGCAGATCATCGCCGAGGTGATCCGCCGGATCGAGGAGAGCGGCGGCGTCCCGCCCGTCTACCTGTCGGCGAACATCCCCGGCGGCGACGAGCACAACAACAAGCTGGAAGCGCTGTACGCCGGCCGCATCCGCCGCACCGCGTGATGAGCGCGCCGTTGGTGCTCGGCCTCGACGTGGGCGGCACCAGCACCCGGGCGCTGGTCGCCACCCTGGACGGGCGGATCCTCGGTACCGCGCACGGTGCCGGGGGCAACCCCGTCGCGCACGGTGCGGAGGCCGCCGTCCGGGAGATCGGCGGGGCCGTCCGGGCCGCGCTGGCCGGGCTCGACCCGGCCCGGGTGGCGGCGGGCGTGATCGGCCTCGCGGGCGGCTCGCTCGCCCCGCCGGAGCTGCTGGCACTGTGGCCCGCCACCGGACTGACCGTCACCCCGCGCCTGGTCGGCGACGCCGAGCTCGCCCACGCGGCCGGGACCGCCGCCGCCGACGGCACCCTGCTGCTCAGCGGCACGGGCGCGATCGCCGCCGAGATCCGCGACCACGCGCTGCGCCGCACCGCCGACGGCCACGGCTGGCTGCTCGGCGACCGGGGCTCCGGCTTCTGGCTGGGCCGCGAGGCCGTCTCCGCCGCGCTCACCGCCGTGGACCGGGCGCTGCCGTTCGACGGGCCGTCACTCCAACTGCCGGGCCTGGCCGGTGCGATCGCCGACGCCCTGGTCGGGCCGGGCGGCCTGGGCCGCGAGCCGCGCTCCGCGCTGATCGCCGCCGCCCATGCCGAGGCCCCGGCCCGGCTGGCCCGGTTCGCCCCGATCGTCCTCGACCGCGCGGCGGCCGGTGACCCGGTGGCCCTCGCCCTGGTCGAACGCGCCGCCGACCATCTGATCGACACCCTCGCCCTGGTGCGCGAACCCGACTCGCCACTGCCGCTGGTGCTGGCCGGCGGCCTGCTCGCCTCCGCGACGCCGCTGGCCGCGCAGCTGCGCCCCCGGCTGGCCGCGCGCTGGCCCGACGCGGAGGTCTTCACCGCCCGCAACGGTGCCGGTGCCGCCGCCTGGCTCGCCGCCCGGACCCTGGGGCACGGAACGGAGGAGCTCCACCGCCGTCTCACCGCGTGAGCCGGCGCCGAGGTCAGTGGCAGGTCATGGCGCCGGGGCCGACCCGGTCGGCCGGGGCCTTCCGGGGGACGCTCTCCTCGGGGCCCCGGTGTTCCTTCGCGCTCCGGTTCCGGGCCGGCCACCACGGGCGGTCGGCCCGTTCGGTCGGGAGGGCGATCTCGGCCCACACCCATTTCCCCGCGCGCTTGCGGATCACTCCGTGGGCGAGGGCGAGTTCGGCGATGAGCAGGATGCCGCGGCCGGACTCGGAGTCCCGGTCGGGGCGGCCGGCCACCGGGACGGTGGGGGAAGTGTCGTAGACCTCGATGACGGCCCGGTGGTGCAGCGGGTCGGCGTGCACGCCGACGGTGACGACCGGGCCGGTCGCGTGGCGGACGGCGTTGCCGAGCAGTTCGGAGGTGACCAGATCGACGGTCAGCCGGGTGTCCTCGTCCAGGGGCGTGCCGCCCCAGGCGGTGATGAGCGCGCGGACCCGGCGGCGTCCGGCGGCGACGGTGGCGGGCTCGCGGGGCAGTGAGAACCATCGACGGTGCACGGACATGGCGGGCTCCTCACGCGGTTTCGTTCGATGAACGCTGGTGGAACGCCCACGAACGGGAGACTCGGCAGCCGATATGAGGGTATGTCAGAATGCAGCATCTCTAGACAAGCTGAAATCTCTAGAGATGTCAATGCATCGGGGGGCGCACCGTGCGTAGGATGTCTAGAGAAGGGAAGGAAGCCCGCCGCCATGACCAGTCACCCCCGCGCCACCCAGCCCAAGTACCAGCGGATCGCCGAGGACCTCAAGCGCGACATCGACTCAGGCCGCTACCGACCGGGTGACCGGCTGCCGGGCGAGAACGATCTGATGGTGACGTACGGCGTGGCCCGGATGACGGCCCGCCAGGCGCTCGGCGTGCTGCAGACCGAGGGGATCGCGGAGGCCCGCAAGGGGGTGGGGGTCTTCGTCCGGGAGTTCCGGCCGATAAGGCGCCGTGGCATCCAGCGGCTCTCCGACCGGAACTGGGGCGACGGCTTCTCGGTCTGGTCCACCGACATAGCGGCCCGCGAACTGACGGTGGACCAGCTGACCGTCACCGAACGCGAGGTGCCGGAGCAGATCGCCGCCGTCCTCGGCCTGAAGCCGGGCGAGTCGGCCTGCGTGCGCAGCCGCCGCTTCGTTCTGGACGGCAAGCCGGTGCTGCTCTCCGAGTCCTACCTGCCGGCCGCGCTGGTGGCGGGCAGCCGGATCACCGACCCGGACACCGGCCCCGGCGGCACCTACGCCCGGCTCGCCGAACTCGGCCACAAGCCGGTGCACTTCCAGGAGCAGATCCGCTCCCGGATGCCGGCCGGCAGCGAGGCCGAGCGGCTCGCCCTCGCCCCCGGCACGCCGGTCTTCCTGGTGAACCGCACCGCCTTCGCCGAGGACGGCCAGGTGGTGGAGTTCAACGAGATGGTGCTCGACTCGGCCTCGTACATCCTCGAATACGACTTCGACGCCTGACCGTCCACAGCCGGCGGGCGCGCTTGTCCACAGGCCTGTGGACAAGGCCGCCATCCGCGACTCCGGCGGAAGTCGATCCCGGGCAAGCGCGACGAGGGGCTGTCGAGCAGCCGTGACGTCGGGCGCGCCAGTGTGTGGACGGGCGTACGGCGGTGCGGGTGCCGGGGTTCAGCGGCAGGCCCGCCCCGATCGCCGCCGCGACCCTCGGCGTGGTGCCCGGCGCTCGGGCGGGCCGGGCGCGCCGTCCGAGGTCAGCTCTCGTATTCGGCGATCACGGTGGCCCGGGCCAGCGCGTGGAAGCCGAGGGTGCCGCTGATCGCCGCCGCCGAGGTGTCCGCGTCCAGGCCGATCGAGTCGACGCCCAGCGCGTGCACGGTGAAGACGTACCGGTGCGGGCCGTGTCCGGGCGGCGGGGCCGCCCCGCCGAAGTCCCGGGTGCCGTAGTCGTTGCGGCCGTGCACCGCACCCGCCGGCAGGCCGGGGAACTCGCCGCTGCCCGCGCCGGAAGCCAACTCGGTGACGTCCACCGGGAGGTCGAACAGCAGCCAGTGCCACCAGCCGGAGCCGGTCGGCGCGTCCGGGTCGAAGCAGGTCACCGCGAAGCTCTTGGTCTCCGCCGGGAACCCGGACCAGCTGAGCTGCGGGGAGCGGTTCCCGCCCTGGTGGACCTGCTCCTCGCCGAGCCGGCCCCCGTCCGTCACCTCCTCGCTGACCAGCGTGAACGTCGGGACGGGGCGCAGGAAGGTGTGCGGCAGCGGCGGCCGGTCGGGTGCGGTCATGGGTGTCTCCCCGTGGTGGTGCGTCGATGGATGCCCCGCGACCTTAGTGGGCCGACGTCCGTTCGCCAAGATCCCTTCTGCGGGCGGCGGCCGATCGCCCATCGGGCCGGCAGGTTCGAAACTCGCTTGCACCGCAACGGGATTGGCGCCGGATCGTCGCCCTCGGTGCCGGTGGCCGTGTCGGCCGTGCTGGCGGGACGCGCCCGGGCGGGCCGCCTCGACCGAGGTCAGGCGGGCCGGGGGCGGTGGGTGGTGGCGATGGCGGAGAGGTCGTGTTCGGCGAGGGCGGGGTCGGCGAGGAGGGCGGTGCGGGCGGCTTCGAAGAGCGGGCCGCCACTGGCCAGGGTCAGATCCTTCGCGGCGAGGCGGATCGGGAAGTCGGCCTCGGTGCTCCCGGCTCGGGCCATGACGCCGGACAGCGGGCCGGCGGACAGTGCGCGTCGGGCCAACTCCTCGGGTACGCCCGGCTGTTCGGCGACAGAAAGCGCCTCGCCCACGACGGCCACCGAGGTGACGACCGCGCCGATCACCACCAGCTTGAGTGCTGAACCCGCGCCGGGGCCGCCGCAGCGGAGCATCCGCCCGAAGCGTTCCAGGACCGGCTGGGCCCGGTCCAGGTCCGCGTCCTCGCCGCTCGCGTACACCACCAGGTCGCCGGTCGCGGCGGGGCCGACGCTGCCCAGCACGGGCGCGTCCACCATCCCGACACCGTCCGGAAGTTGGGCGCGGAGCCCGGCCACCGCCTGCGGGCCGATCGAGGACATCTCGATCCACAGGGTGCCGGGTTCCAGCGCCGGGAGGAACTGCTCCGCGACCTCGGCCACCGCCGTCGGGTCGGACAGCATGGTGACGACCACCCCGGCGCCGCGGACAGGCCTCCGTCGGGGTCGCGGCCTCGGTGAGGCCCCCGGCCCGACCCGGCGTGCGGTTCCACACCGTCAACTCGCCTGCCGCGCCCGCGAGTCGGCGGGCCATCGGGAGGCCCATCCGGCCGAGTCCGAGAAAGGCTGTGCGCTCCGTGATCTCCATGGCCGCAACGCCAGGGACGGCTCGGACAGGCGAGAAGCGAATGTCTCGCATGGTAGCCATGCCCCATGGACATGGCTTGGCTCGAAGTCTTCCGCACCGCCGCCCGGCTCGGCTCGTTCACGGCGGCGGGGGAGCAGCTGGGGTTCACCCAGTCCGCGATATCCCGCCAAATCTCCACGCTGGAGGCCGAGTTCGGCGTCCCGCTGTTCGACCGACTGGCCCGAGGGGTGCGGCTCACCGAGCACGGGCAGGCCCTGCTGCCGCACGCCGAGGCGATGCTCGGCCGACTGGACGGTACCCGCCGCGAGCTCGCCGCGCTGACCCAACTCGCCGCCGGACACCTGCGGTTGGGCGCGTTCGACAGCGCCAACGCGGCGCTCGTCCCGGCCGCGCTGGCCGCGTTCCGGGCCGCCCACCCGGGCATCGCGCTGACCCTCACCGAGGGGCTGTCCGTCCAGCTGCTGGAGCTGCTCGCGGAGGGCGCGATCGATCTCGCGGTGGTCGCCGCGTACCCGCAACACCCGTACGACGCCGAGCAGTTCGAGCTGCACCGGATCGCCGACGACCCGGTGCTGGTGGCCCTGCCGCGCGGGCACCGGCTGGCCCGGCGCCGCCGCCTGCGGCTGGCCGACCTCGCCGAGGAGCCGTGGATCGCCGCCGGCCGCCGCATCGAGACCACCCTGCTCGCCGCCTGCGCCCGCAGCGGCTTCCAGCCCCGGGTCGAGTACGAGGTGGCCGGTTGGACGGCGAAACTCGGCCTGGTGGCAGCCGGGTTGGGCATCACCCTGATCCCGTCCCTGGCCGCCCGCGCGGCCCGCCCGGACCTCGTCCTGGTCCCGCTGCATCCGGACGACACCCCGGTCCGCCACGTCCACGCCGCCACCCGCCGAGGCCGCCGGCCCGCACCCGCGGTCACGGCCTTCCTGCCACACCTGCGCGCGGCCACGACCACCCCGCCGGGGTGAGGTCCGACCGGGGCGGCCCGTTCTCCACCCACGGGCCGGGTGCTCTCCGCACGGGGCACCCACAGCAGCGGCTGAACGGACCGGACGTACACGGCCGCACCGTCCTCCCACGGGAAGCGGCCCGCCCGGTCCGGCCGGAACAGCTGCGCCACCGGCCACGGCGGCCGCTGCTGGAAGTCGATGAGATCCGCTTCGCCCGGCAGCGCGACGGCGGCTGGGCGGTGTGCGAGATCAGCAACCTGTCCACCGGCCACTGGCCGAGCGAAGCGCCCCACCAGTGCGTGCCGTCGTGCCGGCCGCCGACCTGGCGAGCTGTCAGGGCCAGACCAGGCAGTACAGCTGGTGCCCCGCCTCGTGCAGGCGGGAGGCGAAGTCCTGCCACTCGTGCAGCATCTGGTAGATGACGAAGGCGTCCCGCGGGCCGCGGCGGTCGGGGACGGTGGACCAGATGAAGGCGGCGGCGCCGAGCTCGGGTTCGTCGGCCTTGCGGAGCGGTTCGACGACGGTGTGCGGGAGTTGGACCACCGCGTAGTCGGGGTGCAGCACCACCAGTTCGAGCGGCGGGACGTGGTGCAGCGGGACGCCCTGAATGCCCGTGAGGACCATCGCGCTCATCGTCTCGGGCTTGATCTTGGTGGAGAGGTGGCCGTTGCCGGAGCCGCTGGTCTCCATCAGGTCGCCGAGCCGGCCGAGGGCGCCGAGCTCGCCGGCGTCGAGGCCGAGGCCGCCGGGGCCGAGGGCGGTGGGGACTCTGGCGGCGGTGGCGCGGTCCGGTGCGCCGAAGTACTTGTAGGTGACCCCCACTCTGCCCTCGCCCCTCCTTCCCCTGCCCGCTTCCGTACCCCCGCCGGTCTCGTCCGGCCTGCGGGTGCGCTCCGCGGCCTCGTCGAAACCGTCCTGCCTCTCGGACACTCGGACCATCCTCACCGGAACTCGCCGGAATCGACAGACCCCCGCATGTCCGACTTTCCCTCCGGACATGCCCCTTACCCGTCTGCTGGCGCGCTACACGAGCGCGCGCTACTCGACCTTACCTTCGCCACAGGCAGTGAGGGGAGCAGCACACGGATCATCGTTCCAGATGATCGGGCCCGACATGCAGAACGCAAAGACACGATTTGAGACCATGTTCGGGTAAGAGAGGCTCCAGGCCACCCCGCGGACCCAACGGATGAGCGAGCAGATGAGCTACCCGTACGAAGCACCCCAGTCCCAGTCGCTGTTCGAGCGCGCCTTGGCGGTCACCCCCGGCGGCGTCAACTCGCCGGTGCGGGCCTTCCGCGCGGTCGGCGGCACGCCCCGGTTCATGGTGTCGGGCAGCGGCCCGTACCTGACCGACGCCGATGGCCGCGAGTACGTGGACCTGGTGTGTTCCTGGGGCCCGATGCTGCTGGGCCACTCGCACCCGGCGGTGATCGAGGCGGTGCAGCAGGCGGTCTCCCGCGGCACCTCGTTCGGCACGCCCGGTCAGGGCGAGGTCGAGCTCGGCGAGGAGATCGTCGCCCGGATCGCCCCGGTCGAGCAGGTCCGCCTGGTGTCCAGCGGCACCGAGGCGACCATGTCGGCGATCCGGCTGGCCCGCGGCTTCACGGGCCGTGCCAAGGTGGTCAAGTTCGCGGGCTGCTACCACGGTCACGTGGACGCGCTGCTGGCCGCCGCCGGTTCCGGCGTCGCCACCTTCGGCCTGCCGGACACCCCGGGCGTCACCGGCGCGCAGGCCGGCGACACCATCGTGCTGCCGTACAACGACCTGGAGGCGGTGCGGGCCGCGTTCGCCGCGCACCCCGGCGAGATCGCCTGCGTGATCACCGAGGCCTCGCCCGGCAACATGGGCGTCGTGCCGCCGCTGCCCGGCTTCAACGGGGGCCTGGCCGAACTGTGCCGGGAGAACGGCGCGTTGTTCATCTCCGACGAGGTGATGACCGGCTTCCGCGTCTCCAAGGCCGGCTGGTACGGGCTGGAGGCCGCCCGCGAGGGCTGGGCGCCGGACCTGATGACCTTCGGCAAGGTGATGGGCGGCGGCTTCCCGGCCGCGGCGTTCGGCGGCCGCGCCGACGTGATGGCGCACCTCGCCCCGGCCGGCCCGGTCTACCAGGCGGGCACCCTGTCCGGTAACCCGATCGCCACCGCCGCCGGCCTGGCCCAGTTGCGGAACTGCACCGACGAGGTCTACGTCACCGTCGACAAGGTCGCCGCCGAGGTGTCCGGCCTGGTCGCCGAGGCGCTGACGAAGGAGGGCGTGGCGCACCGCCTGCAGACCGCGGGCAACATGTTCTCGGTCTTCTTCACCGACCAGCAGGTCACCAACTACGACGAGGCCCGCCGCCAGCAGGCGTTCCGCTTCAACGGTTTCTTCCACTCGATGCTGAGTCAGGGCGTCTACCTGCCGCCGTCGGCGTTCGAGTCCTGGTTCGTCTCGGCCGCGCACGACGCCCGCGCGATCGAGCGGATCGCCGCCGCCCTGCCCGCCGCCGCCCGTGCCGCCGCCGAGGCCACCGAGGAGTCGAAGTGAGTGACAAGGACATCACCGTCGTCCATGTGATGCGGCACGGCGAGGTGCACAACCCGGAGGGCGTGCTGTACGGCCGGCTGCCGGGCTATCACCTCTCCGAGCTGGGGCGGCAGATGGCCGAGCGGGTGGCCGACCACCTGAAGGACCGTGACATCACCCACGTGGTGGCCTCCCCGCTGGAGCGCGCCCAGGAGACCGCCGAGCCGATCGCCAAGGCGCACGGCCTGACCGTCGCGGCCGACCCGCGGCTGATCGAGGCGGAGAACATCTTCGAGGGCAAGACCTTCGGCGTCGGTGACGGCTCGTTGCGCAACCCGGGGTACTGGAAGTACCTGACCAACCCGTTCAAGCCGTCCTGGGGCGAGCCGTACATCGACCAGGTGGTGCGGATGATGGGCGCGATCGCCGGTGCCCGGGACGCCGCCCGCGGGCACGAGGCGGTGTGCGTCAGCCACCAGCTGCCGATCTGGATCCTGCGCTCGTTCGCCGAGCGCCGCCGGCTGTGGCACGACCCGCGCCGCCGGCAGTGCTCGCTGGCCTCGTTGACCAGCTTCACCTACGAGGGTGACCGGATCGTCTCGATCGGCTACCGCGAGCCGGCCCGCGATCTGCTGCCGGCCCACCTGGTGGGCAAGGGCAAGAAGGGCGACAAGCCGGTCGGGAAGAGCTTCGGGGCGTAGCTCACACCGGTGGTACGCAGGTAAGCCTGGCCTGCCTGAAAAATGCCCGAATTAAGACGATCATAAGTGAAGTCTTCGCAGGTCAGCGGGGGTCCGGCCAGCAACGCCGGACCCCCCTAAAACGGGCCGAAGAGCCATGCGAAACTTTTCACATGTCTTGGACGTCCAGCCGCCGCACCCGCTTCACCGCCGCCCTCGGCGCGGCCACCGCACTGGCCCTCGCCGGGTGTTCCAGCTCCGGCTCCGGCGGGGACGGCTCGGTGGGCTTCATCACCGGCAAGGGCGGCATCGACACCGCCGCCGCCGGCCACCGGGTGGACGCCCCGGACATCACCGGCACCGGGCTGGACGGCACCGGCACGCTCAAGCTCTCCGACTACCGCGGCAAGGTGGTCGTCCTCAACATCTGGGGCTCCTGGTGCAGCCCCTGCCGGGCCGAGGCCAAGGGCCTGCAGCAGAGCTCCGAGAAGTACGGCGACCAGGTGCAGTTCCTCGGCATCAACACCCGGGACACCGACCCCGCCAACGCGATCGCGTTCGAGAAGAACTTCGGGGTGACCTACCCGAGCATCTACGACCCGGACGGCACCCAGATCCTCAAGTTCCCCAAGGGCAGCCTCAACCCGCAGTCCATCCCGACCACCATCGTGATCGACAAGGACGGCAAGCTGGCCGCCCGCGCCATGCGCGCGATGTCCACCGAGGACCTCGACAAGATGATCGAGCCGGTCCTCGCGGAGTCCAAGTGAGCGCCGCCCTGGCGGCTGCCGGGGTCGGCTACAACGAGACCGTGGGCAGCGGCGCCCTGCTGCTCGCCCTGCCGATCGCGCTGGCCGCCGGCCTGCTCTCGTTCTTCTCACCGTGCGTGCTGCCACTGGTGCCCGGCTACCTCAGCTACGTCACCGGCTTCTCCGCCGCCGACCTCTCCGACGCCCGCGGCGCCCGCCGCGGGCGGATGCTGGCCGGCTCGCTGCTGTTCGTGCTCGGCTTCGCGGTGGTGTTCGTCTCCACCGGCCTGCTGTTCGGCTCCTTCGGCCAGACGCTGCAGGAGCACAAGCGGGTCATCTCGATCGTGATGGGCTCGCTCACGGTGCTGATGGGCCTGGCCTTCATGGGCCTGCTGCCCGGCTTCACCATGCGCGAGCTGCGCTCGCACCGCCGTCCCGCGGTCGGCCTGGCCGGCGCCCCGCTGCTCGGCGTGGTGTTCGGCCTGGGCTGGACGCCGTGCATCGGCCCGACCATGGGGGCCATCCAGTCGCTGGCGTTCAACCAGGCCAGCGCCGGGCGCGGCGCGCTGTTGATGGCCGTTTACTGCCTCGGCCTCGGCGTACCGTTCGTCCTGGCCGCGCTGGCCTTCCGCAAGGCGCTGGGTGCCTTCGGCTGGGTCAAGCGGCACTACCAGTGGGTGATGCGGATCGGCGGCGGCATGCTCGTCGCCGTCGGCCTGGCCCTGGTGACGGGGGCGTGGGACGCGCTGGTCAACCAGCTCCAGTACCTCACCCAGAACTTCTCGATCGGAATCTGACCCGTGAGCGACACCAAGACCAGCCCCCAGCCGGCCGATGCCGCGGACCCGGACGCCGCCGACATCGACGTCGAGCGCCTCAGCACCGCGCCCGAGGACAGTGACGCCCCGGTCGGGATGGGCATCCTCGGCTGGGGGCGCTGGTTCTGGCGGCAGCTCACCTCGATGCGGGTCGCCCTGCTGCTGCTGTTCCTGCTGTCGCTGGCGGCCATCCCCGGCTCGCTGGTCCCGCAGGAGGGCCCCGACACGATGAAGCTCGTGGCGTGGAAGGAGGCCCACAAGGGCATCACGCCGCTGTTCGAGAAGCTCCAGGTCTTCCACGTCTACAGCTCGGTCTGGTTCTCGGCGATCTACATCCTGCTGTTCGTCTCGCTGGCCGGCTGCATCGTCCCGCGTACCTGGCAGTTCATCGGCGTGCTGCGCGCGCAGCCCCCGGCGGCCCCGCGCAACCTGACCCGGATGCCGGTCTACGCGGCCTGGCACAGCGACGCCGACCCGGACGCCGTGCACGCCGCCGCCCACGCGCTGCTGAAGAAGCGCGGCTTCCGGGCGGTCGTCGGCAACGGCTCGGTCGCCGCCGAGAAGGGCTACCTGCGCGAGGTCGGCAACCTGCTGTTCCACTTCTCACTGTTCGCGCTGCTGATCGGCGTCGCCTGGGCCGGCGTGGCCTCCGGCTCCGCCAGCAAGCTGGTGCTGGAGGGCCAGGGCTACTCCAACACCACCACCCAGATCGACGACTTCTACGGCTCGCGCTTCTACGGCGTCAACGACCTGGACAAGTTCGGCTTCAAGCTGGACGGCTTCACCGCCCGCTACCAGGAGAGCGGCCCGCAGACCGGTACGGCCCGGCAGTTCACCGCGAACGTCCGCTACTGGACCGGCGACGACGCGACCAAGCTGAAGAAGTCCACCATCGAGGTCAACCACCCGCTGGAGATCGGCGGCTCCAAGGTCTACCTGATCGGCCACGGCTACGCCCCGGTGGTGACGGTCAGGAACGCCAAGAAGGAGATCGTCTACCGCGGCCCGACGCCGTTCCTGCCGATCGACGCCAACATGACCTCGCGGGGCGTGGTCAAGGTCAACGACTACGGCACCGACGCCGACGGCAACAAGACTCAGCTGGCCTTCCAGGGCTTCTTCCTGCCCACCGCGCCGGAGAACTTCAACGTGACCGGCCCGCGGTCGATGTTCCCGGCCGCCGCCGACCCGATGCTGGTGATCAACGCCTACGCCGGCGACCTGCGCACCGACAGCGGCCTGCCGCAGAACGTGTACCAGCTGGACGACAAGGCGATGACCCAGCTGAAGGTGGACGGCAACATCGCCAAGGTCCGTCTCAAGGTCGGCCAGGAATGGGAGCTGCCCGACAACTACGGGACCATCAGCTTCGACGGCTACCAGCAGTGGGCGACGTTCACCATCTCGCACCATCCCGGCAACTCCGTCGCGCTGGTCGGCGCGGTCGCCGCGATCCTCGGTCTGGTCGGCTCGCTGTTCGTCCAGCGCCGCCGGATCTGGGTCCGGGCCGTCACCGGCGCCGACGGCCGCACCCTCGTGGAGGTGGCGGGCCTGGGCCGCAGCGAGTCCGCCCGCACCGCCGAGGAGCTCGCCGAGCTCGCCGTCGAGCTGCAGGGCGACGCCCCGGCGGTCGAAGAGCCCTCCGACGACGACGCCGACGACGACGCCGACGACGACGCCGACGATGCTGACGACGACGCACCGACTGCGGCCGACTCCCCGGCCGCAGCCGCCCCCACCGCCCCGGAAACCAAGGAGTAGACGGTGCTGCTCGCGCAGGTCAACCACCAGTTGGCCGATATCTCCAACAACCTGGTCTATTCGGCGATGGCCGTCTACACCCTGGCCATGTTCGCTCAAATGTTCGAGTGGACCTTCGGCGCCAAGGGCGGCGTCGCCGTCCGCTCCCGGCAGCAGGCCACCCTCGGGGAGTCGGTCAGCGACTCCGCCGAGGCGGCCAAGGGCGTGCGCAAGGTCAGCGTCACGGTGGCCTCGCAGGGCGGCGGTACCGCCACCCTGACCCGGACCGCGCTGGCCGACGCCGGCGCCACCACGGTGACCAGCGGCCGCGGCGACGACACCCCGGCCGACGGCCTCGGCCCGGCCGGCAGCAGCGAGAAGGCCGACGTGGCCGGCCGGATCGCCGTCTCGCTGACCGTACTCGGCATGCTGCTGCACACCGGCGGCGTCATCACCCGCGGCCTGTCGGTGATGCGCTGGCCGTGGGGCAACATGTACGAGTTCTCCGTCGCCTTCGCGCTGATGATGGTCGGCTCGTACGTCGTGCTGCTGGCCACCAAGAAGAACGTGCGCTGGCTCGGCCTGCCCGTGGTGATCGCGGTCCTGCTGATCCTCGGCGTCGCCGTCAGCGTGCTGTACACCGAGTCCGAGCAGCTCGTCCCGGCGCTGCACTCCTACTGGCTGGGCATCCACGTCTCCACCGCGACGGTGTGCGGCGGTGCCTTCTTCGCGGCGTTCGTCGCGACCGGCACCTACCTGATCAAGGACCGCTACGAGCACCGGGTCGCGGCCGGCCTGACCGTCCGGGCGGCCAACTTCATGGACCGCCTGCCCGCGGCGGGCACCCTGGACAAGCTGTCCTACCGGATCAACGCCCTGGTCTTCCCGCTGTGGACGTTCACCATCATCGCGGGCGCGATCTGGGCCGAGGCGGCCTGGGGCAAGTACTGGGAGTGGGACCCGAAGGAGACCTGGTCGTTCATCACCTGGGTCGCCTACGCCGCCTACCTGCACGCCCGGGCCACCGCCGGCTGGCGCGGACGCAAGGCCGCCTACCTGGCCCTGCTCGCCTTCGCCTGCTGGCTGTTCAACTTCTACGGCGTCAACATCTTCGTCACCGGCAAGCACTCGTACGCCGGTATCTGACGCCCCGTCGCACTGGCGCCATCCACCCCCCGAACCACCCCAGAGATCCACAAAGCCGCGAGGAGGGCCGCACCATGGAGTGCGACGAGGTCATCATGACCGTCCGAATCACCGCAGCGGAACGCACGCTGCTGCGACGGCTCGCCCAGGGCCACCACAGCGACGTCTCCGAGGTCGTCGCCGACGGCCTGCTGGACGTCCTGCCCACGCTGCACTGCCCGGCGGACGCCCACCGGCTGCTCGCCGCGCTCGCCACCCCGGCGCCCTGCGCGCTCACGGTGTGGCTGCCGACCGAGCTCGCCGATCTGCTCACCATCGCCACCGCGCGGATCGCCCACTCCACCGGCGTCCGCCTCGGCTCGTCCTGCATCATGCTCGGGGCCGCGGTGCGGCTCTGGCTGGCCCAGGACCCGCAGCGGCTGGCGGCCAACCTCACCACCATGCACGCCGGGCGCCCCGCGGCGCTGGCAGCGGCGTAGCAGCAGCACAAACGCGAGGGGCTCCGGAGGCAGTGCCTCCGGAGCCCCTCGCGTTTCTCACGCGGCCTGCTGCCAGCTGACCGGGGAGAAGTACGCCGGGCGGCGCTCGATCCGGGACCAGGTGGCGATCGGCTCGACGACGTGGGTGGCGGCGGCGGCCGCCGAGGCCTGCGCGGCGCGGGCGGCCAGCACGGCGGTCAGGGCGGCGAGCTCCTCGGCGGACAGCGAGCCCCGGACGATACGGACGAGAGGTTCGTTCATGGTTCCTGTTTCTCCCCCAGGCTGGCGGCTGAACGGTGGCGGCGGGCGCGTCGCACCGGTTACATCGGCGGGTTGCCGTGCTTGCGGCTCGGCAGGTCGGCGTGCTTGGTGCGGAGCATGGCCAGCGAGGAGGCCAGCACGGCCCGGGTCTCGGCGGGGTCGATGACGTCGTCGACGAGGCCGCGTTCGGCCGCGTAGTACGGGTGCATCAGCTCGCTCTTGTACTCCTTGATCTTCTGCGCGCGCATCGCATCGGGGTCGTCGGCCCCGTTGATGTCACGGCGGAAGATCACGTTGGCCGCGCCCTCGGCGCCCATCACGGCGATCTCGTTGGTCGGCCAGGCGAAGGACAGGTCCGCGCCGATCGAGCGGGAGTCCATCACGATGTACGCGCCGCCGTAGGCCTTGCGCAGGATCAGCTGGATCCGCGGCACGGTGGCGTTGCAGTACGCGTACAGCAGCTTCGCGCCGTGCCGGATGATGCCGTCGTGCTCCTGGTCCACGCCGGGCAGGAAGCCGGGCACGTCCAGCATGGTCACCAGCGGGATGTTGAACGCGTCGCACATCTGCACGAAGCGCGCGGACTTCTCGGAGGCGTTGATGTCCAGCACGCCGGCCAGCGACTGCGGCTGGTTGGCGATGATGCCGACCACGTGGCCGTCCACCCGGGCCAGCGCGCAGATCACGTTGGTCGCCCAGCGCTCGTGGACCTCCAGGTACTCGCCGTGGTCGACGATCTCCTCGATCACCTTGCGCATGTCGTACGGGCGGTTGCCGTCGGCCGGGACGAGGTCCAGCAACGACTCGTTGCGGCGCTCCACCGGGTCGTCGTTGGCGACGGCGGGCGGCATCTCGCGATTGTTCTGCGGCAGCAGCGAGAGCAGGTAGCGGACCTCTTCGATGCAGGACTGCTCGTCGTCGTAGACGAAGTGCGAGACACCGGAGACCGAGGAGTGGACGTCGGCGCCGCCGAGGCCGTTCTGGCTGATCTTCTCGCCGGTGACGGCCTGGACGACATCCGGGCCGGTGATGAACATCTGCGAGGTCTCGCGGACCATGAACACGAAGTCGGTCAGCGCGGGGGAGTACGCGGCGCCACCGGCGCACGGGCCGAGCATCACGGAGATCTGCGGGATCACGCCGGAGGCGCGGGTGTTGCGCTGGAAGATGCCGCCGTAGCCGGCCAGCGCGGTGACACCCTCCTGGATGCGGGCGCCGGCGCCGTCGTTCAGCGAGACCAGCGGGGCACCGGCCGCGATGGCCATGTCCATGATCTTGTGGATCTTCTGCGCGTGGGCCTCGCCCAGCGCGCCGCCGAAGATCCGGAAGTCGTGGGCGTAGGTGAAGACGGTGCGGCCGTGGACGGTGCCCCAGCCGACGATCACGCCGTCGGTGTGCGGCTTCTTCGCCTCCAGGCCGAAACCCTGCGCCCGGTGCCGGCGCAGCGGCTCGACCTCGCGGAAGGAGCCCTCGTCCAGCAGCAGCTCGATCCGCTCGCGGGCGGTCAGCTTGCCCTTGGCGTGCTGCGCCTCGGTGGCCTTCTCGCTCGGGCCCCGGCGGACCTGCTCGCGCAGCTCGTGAAGTTCGGTGACCCGGCTACGGGCGTCGGCCGGAGCCTCGCCGCCGACCGGCGCGTCGTGCAGGACCGTCATCTCGAACCTCTCCAGGGTCACGTGAGCCAGCGAACACCTCTTCTGCTACGACAGTACGAGCCAGTGCGCCCGCGTTTCGGCGTCGGTTCCGTACAAGGTCGGGGGCCGATCGCTGTAGAGGGCGCACAGAAGGGGGTGCGCGGGCCTACCGCCGGGTCACTCCGGGAGGGTGCTCGGGGCTGTCTCCACCGGTGTCTCCGGAACCGGTGAATTGGCAGGTCAGCGGCAAGATGGAGGGCATACGAAGGCCGCCGGAACGAGGCCCCCCGAAAGGGGCGCGCGAAGGTCGGCGGCCGGGTGGAGCGGAACTGGAGAACGTCTGGATCGTAGGGATCCGCCAAAAGACGGGATCAGCTCCTGGAGCTGTCACCGTCCTCGGGACGTTCGCCCTTTCGGCGGAGTTCCTCCTCGCGGCGGCGCAGGTCCGCCTCCCACTGTTCGAGCATCTGCTCGTGCTGCTGGTTGCCGTGCTTCAGCGAGGCCAGGAACTCCGGGTCGTCGTCCGGCGCGAGCGGCCGCTCGTACTCCCGGAACCCGGCGGTCGGGCCGGACGCCCACGGCACCCGGCGGCGGGCGGCGCGGTCCTTGCCGGCCACCAGCCAGGCGATCGAGCCGACCAGCGGGAACAGCAGCACGATGATCACCCACACCACCTTCGGCAGGTGGCGTATCTCGTCCTCCGGGGTGGTCAGGCAGTCGATGAACGCCCACACCCACAGGGCCAGCAGTGCCACCGTGGGGACGACTCGCAGAAGCACGCGCAGAACTCCGAACTACGTTCGAACAGGACCCTTGGCGGGCCCAGGTTAGCCCGTACCGGATACTGACAGGTATGGCATACGACGATCTCCGTTCCTTCCTCCGGGCCCTGGAACGCGACGGTGACCTGAAGCGGATCAAGGTGGAGGTCGACCCCCATCTGGAGGTCGGCGAGATCGTCGACCGGGTGCAGAAGGCCAAGGGCCCCGCGCTGCTCTTCGAGAACGTCAAGGGCTCGGCGATGCCGCTGGCCATGAACGTCTTCGGCACCGAGCGCCGGCTCTCCAAGGCCCTCGGCCTGAAGTCCCCCGACGACATCGCCGAGAAGATCGGCGGCCTGCTCAAGCCCGAACTTCCGCACAGCTTCACCGGCTTCCGCGAGGCCTTCGGCAAGCTCGCCTCGATGGCGCACGTCCCGCCGAAGAACGTGAAGTCCGCCGACGCGCCCGTGCACGAGGTCGTCCTCACCGGCGAGGACGTGGACCTGGAGCGGTTGCCGGCGCTGTTCACCTGGCCGCTGGACGGCGGCTCCTTCTTCAACCTCGGCCTGACCCACACCAAGGACCCGGACTCGGGCATCCGCAACCTCGGCCTGTACCGGCTGCAGCGGCACGACAAGCGCACCATCGGCATGCACTGGCAGATCCACAAGGACAGCCGCAACCACGCCGCGGTCGCCGCCAAGCGTGGCGAGAAGCTGCCCGTCGCGATCGCCTTCGGCTGCCCGCCCGCCGTCACCTACGCCGCCACCGCCCCGCTGCCCGGCGACATCGACGAGTACCTGTTCGCCGGCTTCGTCGCGGGCGAGCGGGTCCGGATGGTCGACTGCAAGACCGTCCCGCTGCAGGTTCCGGCGGACGCCGAGGTGGTGCTCGAAGGCTGGCTGGAGCCCGGGGAGATGCTGCCCGAGGGCCCGTTCGGCGACCACACCGGCTTCTACACGCCGCAGGAGCCGTTCCCGGCGCTCACCATCGACTGCGTCACCATGCGCCGCCGCCCGATCCTGCAGTCCATCGTGGTCGGCCGCCCGCCGACCGAGGACGGGCCGCTCGGTAAGTTCACCGAACGCTTCTTCCTGCCGCTGCTCAAGGTGATCATCCCGGACATCGTCGACTACGACCTGCCCGAGGCCGGCGGCTTCCACAACTGCGTGATCGTCTCGATCGACAAGAAGTACCCGAAGCACGCGCAGAAGGTCATGCACGCCATCTGGGGCGCCCACATGATGTCGCTGACCAAGCTGATCATCGTGGTGGACGCCGACTGCGACGTCCACGACTACCAGGAAGTCGCCTGGCGGGCCCTCGGCAACGTCGACTACAGCCGCGACCTGTCCGTCGTCGAAGGCCCCGTCGACCACCTCGACCACGCCTCCTACCAGCAGTTCTGGGGCGGCAAGGCCGGCATCGACGCCACCCGCAAGCTCCCCGAGGAGGGCTACACCCGCGACGGCGGCTGGCCCGAGATGGTCGCCTCCGACCCGGCGACCGCCGCCCGGGTCACCCGTCGCTGGAAGGAATACGGCCTGTGAGTACGGCCGCTTTTGAAGCTCCGCGGAGCAGGACCCGGGCCTTCCTGCGCCTAGTGATGATCGAGCACTCGGTCTTCGCCCTGCCGTTCGCCTACATCGCCGCCCTCACCGCGATGTTCCTCGCCGACAAGTCCGTGCACTGGGGCCAGCTGCTGCTGGTCACCATCTGCATGGTCGGCCTGCGCACCTTCGCGATGGCCGCCAACCGGATCATCGACCGCGAGATCGACGCCCGGAACCCGCGCACCGCGAACCGCGAACTCGTCACCGGCGCGGTCTCGGTGCGCACCGCGTACATCGGCTCCGCCATCGCCCTGGTGGTCTTCCTCGGCTCCGCCGCGCTGCTCAACACGCTGTGCCTGGTGCTGGCCCCGGTCGCGGTGATCCCGATGGTGGTCTACCCGTACGGCAAGCGGTTCACCGACTTCCCGCAGGCCATCCTCGGCATCGCCCAGGCGATGGGCCCGGTCGGCGCCTGGCTCGCCGTCACCGGCAGCTGGTCCTGGGACGCGGTCGTCCTCGGCCTCGCGGTCGGCATCTGGATCGGCGGCTTCGACCTCATCTACGCCTGCCAGGACGTCGCCGCCGACCGCGGCATGGGCGTCCGCTCCGTCCCCGCGCGGTTCGGCATCCCCGCGGCGATCAACGGCGCCCGGGTCTGCCACGTCCTCACCACCGCGCTGCTGGTCTGGTACGCCGTCCTCACCGACGCCGGCGCCTTCTTCTGGTGCGGCCTCGCGGTCGTCGCCGGTGCCTTCGTCTACGAGCACACCATCGTCAAGCCGCACGACCTCTCCCGCCTCAACCGGGCGTTCTTCTCCACCAACGGCTTCGTGGGCATCTCGCTGTTCGCCTTCGCCCTGATCGACCTGGTCGCCCGGGGCCTCACGGTGTGACGGGCACGCACCCCTGCTTTCGCCCGCCGCCCGGCACGGGGATGCGCCATGCTGGAGCGAGGGGCCCGACGAGATCCGGACGGGGATCACGATGATCGGCACACTGCAGTGCGTGGTGCTGGACTGCCACTACCCGGCGGGCCTGGCCCACTTCTACGCCGCGCTGCTCGGCGGCGAGGTCGACCGGCCCGATCCCCGCTGGACGCTCGACGAGGAGTGGTCCACCGTCCACCTGCCGAACGGCCAGGTGCTCGGGTTCCAGCGGGTCGAGGACTACCGCCCGCCGATCTGGCCCGACCCGGGCCACCCGCAGCAGCTCCACCTGGACATCGAGGTCGAGGACGTCTCCGCCGTCGAGCAGCGGGTGGTGGAGCTCGGCGCCGAGGTCAAGGACCGGGAGGCGGGCTGGACGGTGTTCGTCGACCCGGCCGGGCACCCGTTCTGCCTGATCCCCCGCCGGGCCGGCTGACCGATCGGAGCAGCGTCCGCGCGTCCCCGACCCGCAGCCGGCCGGGCCGGGCGACGGACGCCGGCGCGCCGAGTTCGCAGTCCCGCTCGTGCGCGACGGTCTTCAGGAGCTCCGGCGCGTGCGGCAGCCCGGGCTGCGGCGCCCCGGCCATCACGCACCGGCCTGCCAGGATGGTCTGGACCAAGTCGCCGACGGCGCAGGCCCGTCAGCCGATTCGCGCCACCGCCCGCACCGGCGCCCCGTCCGCCGCCGTCAGCCGCAACGGGAACAGCGACACCTCCACCGGCACCCCCGCCGCCTGCGCCTCCAGCAGCGGCGACAGGTCCGTCAGGTTCTCCGCGATCACCCCGCCGCCCTCCGGACCCAGCAGCACCCGGTGCGCCGCCAAGGTCGGCAGCTCCGGCGCCGGATCGTGCTCGTCCACCAACTCGGCCAGCAGACTGGCCACTTCGGGATCGGACGGCCCCGGATCCGGCGTCGGATCCACCGACAGCGCATCCACCCCGACGGTGCGCACGCCCGCCGCGACGATCGCCGCCGCGGCCTCCTCGGACAGGTACGGATGCGCGAAGTACCGGTCCGTCCCCCAGTACTTCGGCCACCCCGTCGCCAACAGCAGCACCGTGCCCGGCCCCGAGACCGCGAGCGCCGCCGCCAGGTGCTCCGCCGTCACCTCCCCGCGAGCCGGCAACCCGCGCAGATCCACCACCACCGCGGGCCCGGTGAACAGCTCCAACGGCAACCCGTCCAGCGTCGGCCACCGCACATCCAGGTGATACGGCGCATCCACATGCGTCCCCGTCTGCGACCCCAGATGCACCGCCAGCACATTCACCCCCTCCACCTCGGCCGTCAACGCCGCCCGCAACTCCACCCCGGGATCCCCCGGATACACCGGCATCCCGGACACCACCGGATGCGTCAGATCCACCAACACGGCTGCCATGGAGACCATTCTGACTTGGGCGAGTGCGCCCGGGGGCGCGGGGAGCTGCGCGCAGCGGAAGGCACCCCACCGCAAGATCGCGACGCAGGGCAGTGACTTGCACGCGGACGCGACAATGGCGGTATGAGCACTCCCCGCGAGCCCTGGGTCCTCGGCGTCTCCGGCGCCAGTGGCACCCCCTACGCCGCGTCCGTGATCCGCGCGCTGCTGGACGCCGGCGAGTCCGTCGACCTGATCGTGAGCCGGGCCGCCCGGCTGACCATCCTGGACGAGACCGGCATCTCGTTCCGGGACGCCCACTGGAAGGCCGATCTCGCGCAGTGGCTGGGCCGGGACGAGAAGGAGCTGGACGACGTCCGGTACTGGCCCGCAGGGGACTTCGCGGCGGGCCCGTCCTCCGGCTCGTACCCGGCGAAGGGAATGCTGGTCGTCCCGGCCACCACCGGTGCCGCGGCCGGCATCGCGCTGGGCCTGTCCAAGGACCTGCTCCAGCGCACCGCCTCGGTGACGCTCAAGGAGCGCCGCCCGCTGGTGCTCTGCCTGCGCGAGACCCCGCTCACCGGTTCCACCCTGCGGCACCTGGTGGCCCTCGACGCGCAGGGCGCGGTCGTGCTGCCGGCCTCGCCGGGGTTCTACGCGGGGGGTTCGACCGCCCAGGAACTGGTGGATTTCGTGGCCGGCCGGGTGCTGGACGCGGTGGGCGTGGCGCACTCGTTGTACCGGCGCTGGACGGGCAGTCTCGGCGAAGCGGGCAGCACCCCCGGAAGCGACCCGGAAACCCGGTCGCGCCGGGGCGAGTGAGCGGCCGCGCTACGGGAGAGTATGTTCTCTGGGATACCCCGGTCGATCGGCGCTCGGCGCCTTGGAATCCAGAAAATGATCTGTGGTTCTGGAGTGGTTCGGAAGGACGCGGCAGGTAATGGACTCTGTGGACAGGCAGCTCATTCAGGCACTCCGTGAGAACGGCCGTGCCTCGTACGCCGAGCTGGGCCGTCTGGTGGGCCTCTCCGGGCCGAGCGTGACGGACCGGATCAACCGCCTTGAGCAGGCGGGTGTGATCACCGGGTACCGGGCGACGGTCAACCCGGCCACCCTGGGCTACGGCGTGACGGCGCTGATCGGTCTTCAACTGACCGACGCCGCCGACCACGATGACGTCTCGCACCGGCTGAAGGACCTCCCGGAGGTGGAGGACTGCTGGTTCATCGCGGGCGACGACTCGTACATGCTGAAGGTCCGGGTGCCGGACGTGGAGGGCCTGGAGTCGGTGGTCAAGCGGCTCTCCGGCACCAAGGGGGTGGCGCGCACCCGGACCACGGTGGTGCTCTCCACCAAGTGGGAGAACAGGGTCAGCGAACTGCCGCTGCACCTCGCCGAATAGGGTCGTCACCGCACACCCCGTCAACTCCCGAGGATGGCCCCGGATGTCCCTGGTCGACCTGGAAGACCTGCGCGCCGCTCAACGCCGGATCGCCGGTGCGGCGGTCCGCACCCCGCTGCTTGCCTGCCCGTGGGCGGAGCAGCCGGACGGGCGCCGGCTGTGGCTGAAGCCCGAGAGCCTCCAGCCGACCGGGGCGTTCAAGGTCCGCGGGGCGTTCAACCGGCTGGCGGCGCTGACCGAGGAGGAACGCTCCCGGGGCGTGGTGGCGCAGTCCAGCGGCAACCACGCCCAGGCGGTGGCGTACGCGGCGCAGCGGCTCGGCATCAAGGCGGTCATCGTGATGCCGGACACCTCGCCCGCCGTGAAGATCGAGAACACCCGTTCGTTCGGCGCCGAGGTGCTGGTCGTCCCGGCCGAGCAGCGTGACACGCTCCCGCCGAAGCTGGTCGCCGAGCACGACTACGTGTGGGTGCCGCCGTACGACGACCCGTACATCGTGGCGGGCCAGGGCACCGTCGGCCTGGAGATCGCCGAGGACGCCCCGGACGACCTGGACACCGTGCTGGTGCCGATCTCCGGAGGCGGTCTGATCTCCGGGACGGCCGCAGCGCTGAAGCTGGCCTGCCCGGGCGTCCGGGTGATCGGGGTGGAGCCGGAGCTCGCGGCGGACGCGCAGGAGAGCCTGCGCAAGGGCATCCGCACCGCCTGGCCGATGGCCGACACCTACCGCACGCTCGCCGACGGCCTGCGCACCCCGAGTGTGGGCGTCCTTCCGTTCGAGCACCTCACCGCGTACGTGGACGACATCGTCACCGTCTCCGAGCAGGAGATCCGGGACACCGTCGCACTGCTGGCCCGCCGCGGCCGCCTGGTCGCCGAGCCGTCCGGCGCGGTCGCCCCCGCCGCGTACTTCCACCGCGCCGAGGAACTCGGCGGGCGGGTGTTCGCGGCGGTCGTCAGCGGCGGCAACCTGGACCCCGCCCTGCTGGCCGAACTGCTGGCGGCCTAGGCGTAGTCTCGACTGGCAACGAATCGAAGGACCGAGGAGGCGGAGCGCCGCATGGACGCAGGGCTCAAGCGCGAGCTGGAGGCGAAGGTCTACGCCGGTGAGCGGCTGACCCGCGAGGACGGGATCGCGCTCTACGAGAGCGACGACCTGGCCTGGCTGGGCGGCCTGGCCCACCACGTGCGGACGCAGAAGAACGGCGACGTCGTCCACTTCAACGTCAACCGCCACCTCAACATGACCAACGTGTGCAGCGCCTCCTGCGCGTACTGCTCGTTCCAGCGCAAGCCGGGCGAGAAGGACGCGTACACGATGCGCATCGAGGAGGCCGTCCGGCTCGCCAAGGCGATGGAGTCGGAGTCCCTCACCGAGCTGCACATCGTCAACGGCCTGCACCCGACCCTGCCGTGGCGCTACTACCCGCGCTCGCTGAAGGAGTTGAAGGCCGCGCTGCCGAACGTCTCGCTGAAGGCGTTCACCGCGACCGAGATCCACTGGTTCGAGCGGATCAGCGGCCTGACGGCCAGTGAGATCCTGGACGAGCTGATCGACGCCGGCCTGGAGTCGCTGACCGGCGGCGGCGCGGAGATCTTCGACTGGGAGGTCCGGCAGCACATCGTCGACCACGACACCCACTGGGAGGACTGGTCGCGCATTCACCGCCTGGCGCACGAAAAGGGCCTCAAGACCCCGGCCACCATGCTGTACGGCCACATCGAGGAGCCCCGCCACCGGGTCGACCACGTGCTGCGGCTGCGTGAACTGCAGGACGAGACCGGCGGTTTCCAGGTCTTCATCCCGCTCCGCTACCAGCACGACTTCCACGACTCCAAGGACGGCAAGGTCCGCAACCGTCTGATGGACCGCACCGAGATGGCCACCGGCGCCGAGGCGCTGAAGACCTTCGCGGTGTCCCGTCTGCTGTTCGACAACGTCCCGCACGTCAAGGTCTTCTGGGTGATGCACGGTGTCACCACCGCGCAACTGGCGCTCAGCCACGGCGCGGACGACATGGACGGCTCGGTGGTCGAGTACAAGATCACCCACGACGCGGACAACTTCGGCACCCCGAACAAGCTGGGCCGCGACGACCTGCTCCAGCTGATCCGGGACGCCGGATTCCGCCCGGTCGAGCGCAACACCCGCTACGAGGTCATCCGCGAGTACGACGGGCCGGACCCGCTGCGCCGGGAGACCCCGCAGGCGATGCGCCTCTGACCACCGCTCTGCCACGCGCCCGGTGGGCCGGTCTCCGGCCACCGGGCGCCGCCGTTCCACCGGGGGCGCGCGGGGTGGCCGCGCACTACCCGGAGTGCCTCCGACCACCGGAGAAGCATCCCCGGGCGCGTATGCTCACAGGCTCATCACACGGCCCGGGTTCCACCGCGTCCCCCGGGTCTGGGAGGATCGTCGGCATGTCCGGTTCCCATCGCGCCGCCTCGCACCGCCGCTCGGCCCCCGCGCCGGCCTCCCGGGGCGAGGATGAGCAGCCCCAGGGCCGAGCCGAGGGCCGCCGCCGGCGCAAGCCGAAGCCGCGCCGCGCCGCCAAGCTCACCGTCGGCACCGCGACCCTGCTGGCGCTGACGGCCGGCTGGTTCACCGTCGGCCCGGGCCGGACCTTCCAGGGCGACACCGCCAGCGCGGCCCCGGACCGCGAGCCCGAGGTCTCCCCGATGAAGGGCGCCGACGCCCACACCGAGGCCCCGGCCGCCGATCGCTCCTCCCGCGAGCGGATCACCGCCATACCGGGACTCGGCGCCGACTGGATGGCCAAGATCCCCGCGGAGACCCGTCAGGTGCTGGTCGCCAGCGGCCAGGGCAAGGACTCCTCCGACAACACCGTCACGCTGTGGACCCGCGGCGAGGACGGCGGCTGGCAGGCCGGCCAGTCCTGGCCCGCCCACAACGCCCTCAAGGGCTGGACCACCAACCACCGCTCCGGCGACCTGCGCAGCCCGATCGGCCTGTTCTCGCTCACCGACGCCGGCGGCCGCAAGGCCGACCCCGGCTCCAAGCTGCCGTACGACGAGAACGCGAAGTTCGTGATGCCCGGCCGTGGCTTCAACAACGAACCGCTGGCCGGCTCCTTCGACTACGTGGTCGCGATCAACTACAACCGGGTGGCCGGCGCCTCCCCGCTCGACGGCCGCTTCCCGGAGGGCGCGGCCAAGGGCGGCGGCATCTGGCTGCACCTCGACCACGGCGGCCCCACCCACGGCTGCATCTCGCTGACCGAGGACCACATGGTCGACCTGATCAAGGCCCTCGACCCGGCCATGCACCCGATGATCGCCATGGGCGACGCCGACTCGCTGGCGGCCTGAGGCGTTCCGGTTGTGAGGGCCCTACAGCATCCGGCCCTCGATCCTGTGTCAGGGCGTTACCGCCCGACTGACCGGTAACCCGGTTGAGTGGCAGTATGACCGCCTCCCGCATCGTGGCGCTGGGCCACTACCAGCCGCCGAAGATCCTCACCAACGACGATCTCTCGGCGATGGTCGACACCGACGACCAGTGGATCCGGAGCCGGGTCGGCATCCGCGCCCGGCACATCGCCGAGGACGAGACCCTGGTCGACCTTGCCGCGGGCGCCGCCCAGAAGGCGCTGGCCCGCGCGGGAGTGACCCCCGACCAGATCGACCTGGTCGCCGTCGCCACCTGCACCGCCATCGAACGCAGCCCCAACACCGCCGCCGCGGTCGCCGCCCGGCTCGGCATCCCCACCCCCGCCGCCTACGACCTGAACACCGTCTGCTCGGGCTTCTCGTACGCCCTGGCCACCGCCGACCACGCGCTCCGGGCCGGCGCGGCCACCCGCGCGCTGGTGATCGGCGCCGAGCGGATGTCCGACATCGTGGACTGGACCGACCGCACCACCTGCGTGATCTTCGCGGACGGCGCGGGCGCGGCCGTCCTGGAGGCCGTCCCCGACGAGCGGGCCGGCATCGGCCCGGTGGTGTGGGGCTCCGAGCCGGAGAAGGGCGAGGCGGTGGTGATCAGCGGCTGGCAGCCGATCATCAGCCAGCAGGGCCAGAGCGTCTTCCGCTGGGCCACCACCCAGGTCGCCCCGCTGGCCCGCCGGGCCTGCGAGAAGGCCGGCCTGGACCCGTCCGAGCTGCGCGGCTTCGTCGCCCACCAGGCCAACCTGCGGATCATCGACGCGATCGCCGGAAAGCTCGGCCTGGCCGAGGACGCGGTGGTCGCCCGTGATGTGGTCGAATCCGGCAACACCTCCGCCGCCTCGATCCCGCTCGCCCTGTCCAAGCTGGTCGAGCGCGGCGAACTGCACAGCGGCGACCCGGTGCTGCTGTTCGGCTTCGGCGGCGGCCTGGCCTACGCCGGCCAGGTGGTGCGCTGCCCCTGACCAAGGCGGCGGCACCCACGGCACACGGCGCAGGGGCGGCCGGGAGACCTTCCTCCCGACCGCCCCTGCGCTTCGTTGTCTGGTGCGGATGACACCCCGCGGTACGTCGGCGAACCTCCCCCGAGGACACGGCCGCGTCCGACGCACCCCGGACAGGAACCGGGGCCGGGCGTCACTGGACTGGACTGAGTGTTACTTCGGCGGCTTCTTTCCGGTGACTCCGAGGTACACCTGGAGCGCCAGGCTGGGCTTGAGGTCCTTGACCTTCACGCCCCACGAGGTGAACGCCTTCGAGTGCTCCGCGGACGCGGCCAGCAACGTCACCAGGGCGCCGGCGATCGCCGACCCGTCGACCGTCTTGTCGGTCTTGCCCTGGGTGTTGCGAACCGCTTCGGCAAGCGGAGCCGCCACCGAGTTGAGGACCTTCATACGGATCTTGAAGAACCGCTTGTCCCCTTCTGCGGCACCGAGTGTGATCACTCGGAGAATGGCGTCATTCTTGCGCCAGAAGGCGAGGAATCCGTCCACCAGTTCTTCGGAAGTGGTGAAGCCGGTCTTTCCCGCCCAGGACTTTCCATCGACGAGCTCTTTGAGCCCGCCGCTGTCCTCGGCCATTTCCTCGGCGATCTCAAGGACTGCGCCCTCGACATCCGGGAAGTACTGGTAGAAGGTCGCGGGGGAGGTACCCGCCATACGGGCGACGTCGATGACCTTGACGTCACGGTACGGCGACGTGCTGAGCATCTCGCGGAGGCAGTCGAGCAGCTTCTGCCGCGTCTCCTGTCCGCGCCGCCCGGCGACGCGACCGTCGACGGTGCGAACTTGTCCTGTCATGCCGTCAGCTTACCGTGGCACGATCTTGGCGCGATTCGGTAGTGCGACTATTAGTCCGCTCGTGGGGAGAATCAACGACTTTTCAGCGTGTGTTGTTGCCCCCCCGTGCACTGATGACCTCACAGCGTGACGACAAGTCAGCTTCGAAGGGTTCGGTGGAGGCCGCGGGCCCGCTCGGCGGCCCCCGGGCCGCCCTACCAGACCGGGGGACACGGGCGGGGGAGATTGGCTCCAGGACGGCGGGCATTGGAGAATCGGGGGCGCGCCACCGCCGGGGGGCGTTGGCTGAAGGGGAGGTGGCTGCGGAGTGGACCAGCTGACGGCGCACGATCCGAGGCGGATCGGGCCCTTCGAGGTGCTGGCCCGGCTCGGCGCGGGCGGGATGGGTCTGGTGTACCTGGCCCGGTCGGCCTCGGGTCGCCGGGTGGCCATCAAGACCGTCCGCAGCGAACTGGCCGAGGACAACCTGTTCCGGGTCCGTTTCGCCCGCGAGATCGCCGCCGCCAAAACGGTCGGCGGCTTCTACACCGCCGCCGTGGTGGACGCCGACGCCGACGCCGCGGTCCCGTGGCTGGCCACCGCGTACGTGCCCGCGCCCTCGCTGGAGGACCTGGTCACCGACTGCGGGCCGCTGCCCGCCGACGCGGTGCGCTGGCTGACCGCCGGCATCGCCGAGGCGCTGCAGTCCATCCACGCCGCCGGGCTGGTGCACCGCGACCTCAAGCCGTCCAACGTGCTGGTGGTCGAGGACGGGCCGCGGGTGATCGACTTCGGGATCGCCGCCGGGGTCTCCAGCACCCGGCTCACCATGACCAACGTCGCGGTCGGCACCCCCGCCTACATGTCGCCCGAGCAGGCCCGCGACAGCCGCAGCGTCACCGGCGCCAGCGACGTGTTCTCGCTCGGCTCGCTGGTGGTCTTCTGCGCCACCGGGCACCCGCCGTACCGGGGCACCAACCCCGTCGAGACGGTGTTCCAGCTGCTGCGCGACCAGCCCGACCTGTCCGGACTGCCGGCCGAACTGGTCGACCTGGTGCGGGCCTGCATGCGGCCCGCGCCCGAGCACCGGCCGACGCCCGCCCAGATCCAGGCCGAGCTGGCCCCGCACCTGTTCTCCCGGGCGGACGCCTCCGGCGAGGCCGGGGACTGGCTGCCGCCCGCCGCGCTCGACCTGATCGAGGCCAAGCGCAGCAGCCGCCGCCCCGTCAGCCAGCCGCCCCAGCCGCAGCCCCAGCCGGTCGTGGTGCCGCCGCAGCCGGTCGCCCCGCCGTCCGTGCACGTCGCGCCGGTCGCGGCGCCCTCCGAGGCCGAGGTGGCCACCGAGCGGATGCGCCCGCACCAGCGGCCGGTGCCCGCCGCGCCCGGCGGCGACGGCGAGGTCCGGCTGGCCGGCGCGCACGTGCCGATAGGCCCCGGGCCCCGGGTGGAGCCCGTCGCGCCGTCCGCCGCCCCGGTCGGCACCGACTGGGTGCGCCGCACCCCGGCGCCGGCCGCCCCGCCGCAGCCGCCCGCCGCCCGCTGGCGGCCCTGGCGGTTCCGGATGTCCAACGACGTGTGGGGCACCCCCGTGGTCGCCGACGGAACGCTGTTCGTCTCCAGCTTCGAGGTGCACGCCCTGGACATCCGCTCCGGCGAGCGCCGCTGGAAGACCCGCGACGTCGCCTGGGCGCTGGCCGTGGACGGCGGCCGGGTGCACGCCGCCGACGGGCCGCACCTGTACACCGTGGACTCCGCCGACGGCACCGAGCGCTGGCGCAGCTCCCTGGACGGCTGGGTGTATTCGCTGGACGCCGCCGACGGCGTACTGTGCTGCGGCATCCGCGGCGGCGGCGTGCAGCTGCGCTCGGCCGCCAGCGGCGCCGAACTGTGGCGCGCCGACGACGCCCAGCAGGAGTACGAGAACCCGCAGTCCGGCCCGGCGCTGATCGCCGGCGCCGCCTACTACCAGGGCGCCGGCCGGCTGCACTGCGTGGATCCGCGCGGCAGCGGCGTGCGCTGGGCGTTCCCGGTCAGCGGCAAGGTGCCGGCCCGGCCGGTGGAGCGCTCCGGCGTGCTGTACCTGACCTCCGGTCAGCGGGTGCACGCGCTGGACGCCGCCACCGGCGCCGAGCGCTGGCGGTTCGACGCGCCGGTGGTGCTGTTCACCCCGCCCGCGGTGGACGACCGGGCGGTGTACGTCGCCGACTACCTCGGCACCCTGTACGCGCTGGACGCCGCCACCGGCCACGGCCTGTGGCGGGCCGGCACCGCCTCCCGGCAGGGCGCCGAGCCCGCCGTGGTCGCCGACGGCACGGTGCTGCTGGGCTCCGGCGACACGCTGTTCGCCTTCGACAGCGCCACCGGCCGGGAACGCTGGCGCTACGCCGCCCGCGCCGACCTGGTCGGCTCCCCGGCGGTCGCCGACGGTCTGGTCCACCTGGGCAGCCGCGACCACTCGCTGCACACCCTGGAACTCGCCACCGGCCGATTGCGCTGGGAACTCGGCACCAAGGGCGAACTGACCGGCTCCCCGGTCGCCGTTGACGGCCGGGTTTTCGTGGGCTCCAAGGACCGTTGCGTATACGCCCTGGACTCCTTCTACGGCACCGCCGTCCCGCACTGACGCCGGTAGGTGACTCTCTTCCCCGAAGGGGGCGACCGCGGGTCAAGCCTTGGCATACCCTCCCCCAAATGGTCACCGCATTCGGTGATCGACAAAGGGAGGGAACCCGCATGTCCATCTCCTTCGACCGGCGCCGCTCCGCCGTCGCCGCAGCCGCTCTCGGCGTAGTGCTCGCCGCCACCGGGGTCGTCGCCCCCGCGGCGGGCGCCGCCGAGCACGCGGCCGCACCGACCGGCCTGCGCAGCATGCCCAGCACCGACTGCGCCGGCGGCACCGTGCTCGGCCTCACCGACCTCACGCTGTTCGCCGAGGCCTCCGCCTCCGGGAAGGTGGAGTTCCAACTGCTGCGCTCCGGCACCGAGGCGCCCGTCGACGACGTCACCCTGTCCGCCACCCCCGGCACCGCCGCCGTTCGTCTGCTGTCCCGTGACGTCCTGACGGCCGCGGCGGGCGGCGCGATCACCGACTTCGGCTGGAAGGCCCGCGCCCAGGGCGGCCAGGTGCCGGGCGAGTGGTCCACCACCTGCCACTTCCGCTACGACCCGACCGCGCCCACCGCCGCTCCGGCGCTGTCGGTCCCCGGCGGGCTGGTGATCGGCACGCCCGCGCAGATCACCGTCACCGCCGGGCCCGGGCAGCCGCCCGCCGCCTACTCGTACCAGGTCGGCTCCGACGCGCGGAGGACCGTCACGGCCGACGCCTCCGGCAACGCCGTCCTGACCGTCACGCCCACCGGCGCGTACAGCACCCTGACCGTCACCCCGCTGTCCCCGGGCGGCAACCCGGGTCCGGCGGCCACGGCCGGGCTGTCGGCGGCGGAGCCCGTGCGGGTCGCCGGTGACATCGACGGCGACGGGCGGCCCGACCTGCTGCTGGTCGGCGGACAGCTCGGCCTCGGCGACGGCCTGTGGCTCGCCAAGGGCCAGGGCGGCGGCGCGCTCGCCCCCGCCGTCCAGGTCGGCGCGGCCGGCACCGGGCGGAACGCGCCGGGCAGCGCCGCCGACTGGAACGGCGTGCTGGCGGTGGGCGGCCGGTTCAACGGCAGCACGGCGGACGGCGTGCTGGCCTACCTGCCGAGCGTGGGCGTCGGCACCGCGCTGCCCTACGCGGCCGGCGGGTTCGACCCGTCCAAGTCGGTCAACATCGGGCAGCACGTCTTCGACGACGGCACCGTGCGGGTCGAGCGGGTCGCCGACGCCGGTGAGCTGTACCAGGCCGCGAACGGGTACCCGACCGGCTTCCGCACCACGGACAATCTGCTGGTGCTGGCCGGCGGCAAGCTGTTCGTCGTGGGCAGCGCCGGCATCCCCGGCGGCTACGGGAGTCTGGGGTCGGCCGTCGAGCTGAGCGGCGTCAACCCGGCCGGCACCGGGGACTGGCACGGCTGGACCATCACCACCGCGGTGGTCGGCGCGGAGCGCCTGCCCGGCCTGTTCGCCCGCAACGATGCGGACGGCTCGCTCTACTACTACGCCGCTTCGACGCTGACCGGTCCGTTCCTCGGCGACCCGATCGGCGCCCCGGTGCTGGTCGCCGCGAGTGGCTGGGACGCCGCGGGCAAGCCGGTGCTGCAGGGCACCGACCTGGACGGCGACGGCCTCGCCGACCTGTGGGCGGTGGACCCGCAGGGCAACGCCACCGGCTACCGCTTCGACGGCACCACGCTGACCGCGCTGGCCACCTCGCCGGTCCACCCGGCGAGCTGACGCGCCCTTGGCCCCGGGCCGGTGCGGTCCGGGGCCTACGGGTGGCGGTGCTGCCAGCCGGCCCAGGCGGAGGCGATCATGGCGCGGACGTCGTGGCGGGCGGTCCAGCCGAGTTCGCGGTGGATCAGCTCGGCGGAGGCCACCACCCGGGCCGGGTCGCCGGGGCGGCGGGCGGTCACCTCGGGGGCGGTGTCGAGGCCGGTGACCTCGGCGATCCCGGCGAGCATCTCGCGGACGGAGACGCCGTGCCCGGTGCCGATGTTGAGGGTCAGCCGGACCTGCTCGCCGGGCGCGGTGGCGCTCAGCCGGCGGACGGCGGCGACGTGCGCGGAGGCGACGTCCGAGACGTGGATGTAGTCGCGGACGCAGGTGCCGTCGGGGGTCGGGTAGTCGTCCCCGAAGATCAGCGGGGGCAGCCCGGCGGTGAGGCGCTGGAGGGCCAGCGGCACCAGGTTGGCCGCGCCCGGGTCGGACAGCTCGGGGAGGGCGGCGCCCGCCACGTTGAAGTAGCGCAGCGACACCGCGGACAGCCCGTACGCGTCGGCGCAGGCGTTCAGCAGCCACTCGCCGGCCAGCTTGGTCTCGCCGTACGGGTTCATCGGCGCGCACGGCGTGGACTCGGTGACCAGCTCGACGTCCGGCATGCCGTAGACGGCGGCGGAGGAGGACAGCACCACCCGCCGCACGCCCGCGTCGACCGCGGCGGCCAGCACGATCCGCAGGCCCTCCACGTTCTCGTGGTAGTAGCGCAGCGGCTGGGCGACGGACTCGCCGACCTGCTTGCGGGCGGCCAGGTGCAGCACGCCTTGTACACGGTGCTCGGTGAGGACGCGGTCCAGCAGCGGGCGGTCCAGCGTGGAGCCCGTCACCAGGGGGACGCCGGGGGGCAGGTGGGAGGCCGCGCCGGTGCTCAGGTCGTCCAGGACGACCACGGACTCGCCGGCCGCGACCAGCTCCCGGACGACATGACCGCCGATGTAGCCGGCCCCGCCCGTGATCAACCAGGTCATGGGCCGATCCTAGACGGCCGCCTTCCGGGTGGGGGCGGGTGTGTCTGGGCGGCCATTCGGACATTTCGCTGAAATGCTGACAAAGTCCTGTCCCGTGACCGGAGGTGGCAGCCGTGCGCCCGAAGAAGGAACCGACCCGCCCGCTTCCGGCCGGCCCCCGGCCCACCGGGCCCAGGCGGTGGCTCGGCTCGGCGGCGGTGCTGGCCTCGGCGGCGTTGCTGGTCACCGGCTGCTCCAGCGCCCACAAGGGCTCCGGGTCCAGCACGGCGGCCGGCGCCACCACGAGCGCGCCCGCCCCGTCCACCAGCAACCAGACGGAGCAGGACTACCAGCAGGTGATCAACCAGGTGCTGCCCTCGGTGGTGCAGATCACCGCGGGCGACAGCCTCGGCTCCGGGATCGTCTTCGACGACAAGGGCGACATCGTCACCAACGCGCACGTGATCGGCACCGCGCAGACCTTCACCGTGACGCTGGCCAACAGCAGCAAGCCGCTGAACGCCACCCTGGTGGGCAGCTACCCGCAGTCCGACCTCGCGGTGATCAAGCTGAGCAGCCCGCCCAGCGGCCTCAAGCCCGCCACCTTCGCGGACAGCGCGAAGGTGGCGGTCGGCCAGATCACGCTGGCCATGGGCAGCCCGCTGGGTCTCTCCAGCAGCGTCACCCAGGGCATCGTCTCGGCGGTCGGACGGACCGTCAGCGAGCCGTCGAGCTCCGGCTCGCCCGGCGCCACCATCGGCAACATGGTGCAGACCTCGTCCGCGATCAACCCCGGCAACAGCGGCGGCGCGCTCGTCAACCTCTCCAGCCAGGTGATCGGGATCAACACGCTGACCGCGGTGGACCCGGAGCTGGGCAACGCGGCGGCGCCCGGCATCGGCTTCGCCATCCCCGCCGTCACCGTGACCAGCATCGCCAGTCAGCTGATCGCCAGCGGCACCGTCACCAACTCCGGGCGGGCCGCGCTCGGGGTGACCGTCCGCCCCTTCTTCAACGCGAACTTCCAGCCCGCCGGGGCGGTGATCGTCTCGGTGACCTCCGGCGGACCGGCCGACTCCGCGGGGCTGCAGGCAGGCGACGTGATCACGAAGATCAATGACACCGCGATCCCCACCCCCGCCGCGCTGACCAGCGCACTGGCCTCGCTCTCCCCGGGCGACAAGGTCACGGTCGGCTACCAGCGCGACGGGCAGAACCAGACCGCGGAGGTCACCCTCGGGACGCTCTAGGGCCGCCCGCTCGGGCCCGGGGTGCCGCACCGCGCAAGGGAGGCGGCACCCCGGGCCCGTCCACGCCCGGGCCCGTCCACGCCCGGACCGGACTGTCAGCCCCGGCCGGCCCGGGTGCGCCAGGGGAGCTCGACCGTCACCGAGGTCGGGCCGCCGACCGGGCTGGCCACCACGAACACGCCGTCCACCGACTCGGCGCGCTCGGCCAGGCCGGCCAGGCCGCCGCCGGGCCGTATCTCGGCGCCGCCCTTGCCGTCGTCCTGCACCGTCAGCATCAGCCGGCCTTCCTGACGCCAGAGGTCCACCGTGGCGGAGCGGGCGCCGGAGTGCTTGGAAGCGTTGGTGAGCAGCTCGCTGACGGTGAAGTAGGCGATGCCCTCGACCGCCGAATCGGGGCGCTCCCCGCCCAGCTCGACGTGGACCTTGACGCCGCCCGGCAGCGTGCAACGGGCCGCGACCGAGGACAGCGCGGCATCCAGCCCGCGGTCGGTCAGCACCGCCGGGTGGATGCCCCGGGCCAGATCGCGCAGCTCCTGCAGCGCCAGCTTCACCTCGCCGTGCGCCGCGTCGACCATCTTCTGCGCGGCCACCGGATCCTCCGACAGCTTCTCCTTGGCCAGGCCGAGATCCATCGCCAGCGCCACCAGCCGGGCCTGCGCGCCGTCGTGCAGATCCCGCTCGATGCGGCGCAGATCGGCGGCGGCGTGGTCGACCACCGCGCCCCGGTCGTCCTCCAGCTCGCGGACCCGCTCCTCCAGCGCTCCCGGCGACAGCAGGCTCTCCACCAGCAGCCGGGAGACCCACGCCAGCCCCCGCATCGCCCACGGCATCACCGGCCAGCCGACGGTCAACAGCACCACCGTCAGCGTGAAGCTGAGGATGCCCCAGGGCAGCATCAGCAGGCAGTACAGCGCGCAGCGCCAGCTCAGCCCGTCCGCGAGCGAGGCCATGACCCAGCCGGCCGTACCGGGGCGGGTGGGCACCAGCGGCCCCGGCTCGGCGACCCGGCTGCCCAGCGAGGCCCGGGCCCGGATCCGGCCCAGCCGGCCGAACAGGCGGCAGCACGTCAGCCCGAAGGCCAGCAGCGGCAGCCCGACGACCGTCACCGCCATGCCGACCCCCGTCCACAACAGCGTCACCATCACCGTGAAGGCGGCAACGCCGACCGGGAGGTTCAGCAGCTCGTGCTGGACCTCTTGCCACAGCTGCGGCCCGTACAACGACGGGCGCTTCGCCTTGTCCTCCATGTCGGCGCCCTCTCCCTGGTGTTCGCCGGTCTTTGACGATCACCAGCATCCCGGTTGCGGACAGCGGGTCGCCATGGTGCTGCACTCCGTCTTCGCCCGGGGGTTATCCCCACCCCCCGTGCTGAACCCCGCTCCCGACGGGCCGGCAAGTGGAATTCCACCGGGCGTCCACCGGACGTCTTGCAGAACGGGCAGATGGGGGAGTAGACGAGCGGTGCACATAGACTCCCGCGATAGCGATGGCTATGGACGGGCAAAGAAGAAGGGCGTAATCCATGGAGTGGCAGCCGCTCGCTGCCGACCCCGCCGCCGGCAGCGGTTACTTCGACGCCTACGCGGCGATCGGCCTGCTGGCGGTCATCGGCGTCCTCTTCGTCACGGTGGCCTTCACCGCCAACCGCCTGCTGCGACCAGTGGTCGACACCCCGGAGAAACTGCTCGCCTACGAGTGCGGCGTCGATCCGGTCGGCGAGGGCTGGGCGCACACCCAGATCCGCTACTACGTCTACGCCTTCCTGTACGTGATCTTCGCAGTCGACGCGATCTACCTGTTCCCGTGGGCCACGGTGTTCGCCGCCGCCGGCTTCGGGGCGGTCACGCTGGTGGAGATGTTCGTCTTCATCGGCTTCCTCGCGGTCGGACTGCTCTACGCCTGGAAGAAGGGCGTTCTGGAATGGACGTGACGCACACGCACGGGACGCCCGCCGACGGGCCGGTCCCGCTCGGCATCCCCGACCCGGCCAACCCCGGCGCCGCCGTCGAGCAGCGCCGCCTCGGCCCGCTCGCCCGGCTCGCCCCGGACCCGGTCAAGGTGGTGCTCAACTGGGGCCGCCGCTACAGCCTCTGGTGCTTCAACTTCGGACTCGCCTGCTGCGCCATCGAGTTCATCGCCGCGTCCATGGCCAAGCACGACTTCATCCGAATGGGTGTCATCCCGTTCGCGCCGGGCCCCCGGCAGGCCGACCTGATGATCGTCTCGGGCACCGTCACCGACAAGATGGCCCCCGCCGTCAAGCGCCTGTACGAGCAGATGCCCGAGCCGAAGTACGTCATCTCCTTCGGCGCCTGCGCCAACTCCGGCGGCCCCTACTGGGACTCCTACTCCGTCACCAAGGGCGTCGACCAGATCATCCCGGTCGACGTCTACGTGCCCGGCTGCCCGCCCCGGCCCGAGGCGCTGCTCCAGGGCATCCTCAAGCTCCAGGAGAAGATCGCCGCCGAGGACGTCCCGCAGCGCTACGCCGCACCCGCCGCCGCGCTGCGCCGCCCGCTCAAGGCTGCGCCCGCAGCGCCCGCTGGGGCCGCCGCGCCCACTGGGCCGGCCACGACGGGGGAGGGGCAGCAGTGACCGAGACCCCTGACGTCCCTGCCGCGCCGACCCCCGCCGAGCGGGCCGCCGCCGCGATCGGACCGTGGGCGACCGCCGCCGAGGCGTACGACCTGCTCACCGTCACCGTCCCCGCCGAGCACTGGATCGAGGCGCTCACCGCCGCCCGCGACGTCCTCGGCCTGGCGTTCCTGGACTGGCTGAGCGCCGTCGACGAACTCGCCGAGGGCTTCGCGGTCTGCGCCCACCTGGCCGCCGTCGGCGAGCCCGGCCGGGTGCGCCGGCTGCTGCTGCGCACCCGGGTGCCGCGCGACAAGGCTGCGCTGCCGACCGCGGTCGGGGTCTACGCCGGCGCCGCCTGGCACGAGCGGGAGACCCGGGAGATGTTCGGCATCGAGTTCCCCGGCCACCCCTACCCGGCCACCCTGCTGCTGCCGGACGGCTTCGAGGGCCACCCGCTGCGCAAGGACTTCGTGCTGGCCGCCCGCGTCGCCAAGGACTGGCCCGGCGCCAAGGAGCCCGGCGAGTCCGACCACGGCGGCGGCCCGGCCCGACGCAAGATGCTGCCGCCCGGCGTCCCCGACCCGAACGAGTGGGGCCCGCTCAAGGGCACCCTGCCCCCGGTCGCCGAACGCCCCGCCCGCGCGGCCCGCGCCGGAGCCGGAGCGGGCGTGGACCGGCCCCGCCGCACCCGCAGCGTGGGGGAAGGTTCCGCGAGCCAGGCCCCGACGGCCCCGGACGCGCCCGCCACGGACGCGCCGCCGGTGCGTGCCGACCGTCCGCGTCGCAGCCGCAGTGTGGGCGAGGGTTCGGTCAGCCAGACCGCCACGCCGGACGCCCCGGCCCCGGGCACTCCCGCCACCGACGTACCGCCGGTGCGCGCCGACCGTCCGCGTCGCAGCCGCAGCGTCGGCGAGGGCTCGGTCAGCCAGACCGCGCCCGAGACACCGCCGACTCCCGAGACCCCGCGCCGCACCGCCCGGACCCAGTCGTCCGACGCCCCGTGGCACGCGCCCGTCCCGGCTCACGACGAGCCCACGAAGCCTGCGTCCGCGAAGCCCGGTTCCGCGGAGGCGCAGCCCGAGGTCGCGAAGCCCGAGCCCGTGCAGGCCGAGCCTGCGGCGGCCGCAGCGAAGTCTGAGGCTGGGCAGGTCGGGCCCGCGAAGTCGGGGGCTGCGAAGCCCGAGCCTGCCGAGCCCGCGCAGGCCGAGCCCGCGAAGCCCCGGCCTGCGGAGGCGCGGCCTGAGATTGCGACGTCTGAGCCTGCGGAGGCGGAGGTCGCGCAGCCTGAGGATGCGACGTCTGAGCCCGCGCAGCCCGAGCCTGCGAAGCGCGAGTCCGCGCAGGCCGAGCCTGCGAAGGCCAGGGCTGGGCAGGTCGAGCCGGGGCACGCCGAGTCCGTGCAGGGCGAACCCGTGAAGCCCGAGCCCCCAGAGGCGAAGCCCAGGCAGTCCGAGCCCGCGCAGCCCGAGCCCGCGCAGCCCGAGCCCACGGCGGCCGAGCCCGGGCAGGCCGAGCCCGCGGTGGCCGAGCCCGGGCAGGCCGAGGCCGTGAAGCCCGAGTCTGAACAGGCCGAACAGCCCCAGCAACCCGAGCAGTCCGACGACAAGCAGAACGGAGACGGCGCGTGAACCTTCTCGACACGCTGCTGCGCTGCGTCGGCACGCTGGTGGCGTTTCTGGTGCTGCCGCTGGTGGTTGGGCAGGCTGAGCACAAGGTGATGGCGCACATGCAGGGCCGGCTCGGTCCGATGTACGCGGGTGGGTTTCACGGGTGGGCGCAGCTGGTTGCCGACGGTGTGAAGTTCGCGCAGAAGGAGGACGTCGTTCCGGCCGGGGCCGATCGGCGGATCTTCCGGTTGGCGCCGGCGGTCGCGTTGCTGCCGTATCTGCTGGTGCTGCTGGTGATTCCGGTCGGGCCGAACGGGCTGGTCGGGCAGGCGGTGGACGCGGGCATCTTCTTCGTGCTGGCGGTCATGGGTATTGGCGTGCTGGGTTCGCTGATGGGTGGCTGGGCGTCGGCGAACAAGTTCTCCTTGCTGGGCGCGCTGCGTACGGCCGCGCAGCTGATGTCGTACGAGTTGCCGATGCTGCTCGCGGCGGCGTCGGTGGCGATGGCGGCGGGCACCGTCTCGCTGCCGGGGATCGTGGACGCCTTCCACTGGTGGTGGGTGCCGTGGCAGCTGATCGGCGCGTTCGTGTTCTTCACGGCGGGCCTGGCGGAGCTTCAGCGTCCGCCGTTCGACATGCCGGTGGCCGACTCGGAGATCATCTTCGGCGCGTACACCGAGTACACCGGTCTGCGTTTCGCGCTGTTCCTGCTCGCCGAGTACGCGGGCATCGTGGTGCTCTGCGGACTGACCACGGTGCTGTTCCTGGGCGGTTGGCACGGCCCGTTCTCCGACGGCCTGGGCTGGCTGTGGACGCTGGCGAAGACCTTCGCGCTGGCGTTCGTGGTGCTCTGGCTGCGGGTCACCTACCCGCGGCTGCGCGAGGACCAGCTGATGCGCTTCGCGTGGACGGTGCTGATCCCGCTGGCCCTGGCCCAGCTCGCCCTCACCGGCATCGTCAAGGTGGCGATCTCCTGATGAAGTTCCCCGGCTCCGGCCTGGCCAAGGGCCTGGCCGTCACCATGCGCACGATGACGCGCAGGACCGTCACCGCGCAGTACCCCGAGGTGCAGCCCGAACTGCCGCCGCGCTCGCGCGGCGTGATCGCGCTGCTGGAGGAGAACTGCACGGTCTGCATGCTGTGCGCCCGCGAGTGTCCGGACTGGTGCATCTACATCGACTCCCACAAGGAGACGCTGCCCGCCGCCGACCCGAACGCCCGCGCCCGCACCCGCAATGTGCTGGACCGCTTCGCCATCGACTTCTCGCTCTGCATGTACTGCGGGATCTGCGTCGAGGTGTGCCCGTTCGACGCGCTGTTCTGGTCGCCGGAGTTCGAGTACGCGGAGACCGACATCCGTGAGCTCACCCATGAGCGCGACCGGCTGCGCGAGTGGATGTGGACCGTCCCGCCGCCGCCCGCGCACGACGCCGCGGCGGAGGAGCCCAAGGAGATCGCCATGGCCCGCAAGGCCGCCGACAAGCTGGCCGCGGCCGCTGCCGCCGCCGAGGAGGGGGAGCAGAGTTGAGCACCCTGCTGGCCGCGGCGGGCTCGCTGGAGCCCGCCGCGCGCTCGTACCTCTCGCCGACCGGGCAGGAGATCGTCTTCCTGCTGGTCGGTGTGCTGGTGCTCGGCGCGGCCGTCGTTTCGGTGACCACCCGGCAGCTGGTGCATGCCGCGCTGTGGCTGGTGGTCGCGCTGGGCGGGCTGGCGGTCGAGTTCCTGCTGCTGACGGCCGAGTTCGTGGCCTGGGTGCAGGTGCTGGTGTACCTGGGCTCGGTGGTCGTGCTGGTGCTGTTCGGCCTGATGCTGACCCGCGCCCCGATCGGCCGCTCCCCGGACGCCGACTCCGGCAACCGCCCGGCGGCGCTGGCCGTCGGCGTGGCCTCCGCCGCGACCCTGGTGACGCTGGTGGTGGACGCGTTCCGCTCGTCCTGGATCGACCTGTCCGGCCCGGCCGGTACTACCCGGCTCACCGGCGAGTTCCTGTTCTCGCACTGGGTGCTGCCGTTCGAGGCGCTGTCGGTGCTGCTGCTGGCCGCCCTGGTCGGCGCGATCGTGCTGTCCCGCGCCAAGGGCGACCGGACGAAGCCCCGGCCCGGCAACCTGCGCACCGCCCTGACGAAGACGAAGGAGCGCTGAGCGTGCACCTCGCCTACCCCGCCGTCCTCGCCGTGCTGCTGTTCAGCGTCGGCGTGTACGGCGTGCTCGCCCGGCGCAACGTCGTCCTGGTGCTGATGTCGGTCGAGCTGATGCTCAACGCCGTCAACCTCAACCTGGTCGCCTTCGACGTCTGGCTGCGCGACACCCTGCACGCCGGACAGGCGCTCACCCTGTTCACCATCACCCTCGCCGCCGCCGAGATCGGCCTCGGCCTGGCCATCGTGCTGCTGGTGTACCGCACCCGCGGCACCGCCGCCGTCGACCGGGTCACCGCGCTCGGCGACCGCCACGAGGCCGACGCCCAGGCCGACGCCCAGGCCGACGCCCAGGCCGACGAACCGGCCGACGCCGCGAAGGAGCAGGCCGCCGCATGAACCTCGCGCTGCCGATCCTCGTCCCCGTCCTGCCCGCGCTCGGCGCCGCCGCCGGCCTGGCCACCGGACGCCGTCACCCCGCCCTGGCCCGCCCGCTCGCGGTGCTGCCGGTCGCGGTGTCCGCCGTGCTCGCCCTGGTGGTGGCCCTCCAGCTGGGCACCGGCGCCACCCTGGACGCCGCCACCCGGCTCGCCCCCACCGGCGGCCCGGAGATCTCGCTGGCCCTGCACCTGGACGGCTTCAGCTCGCTGATCTCGGTGCTGGTCGGCCTGGTCGCCACCTGCGTGCAGATCTACTCCACCGCCTACCTGAAGGACGACCCGCGCTACCCGTCCTACGCGGCGCTGGTCTCGCTGTTCACCGCCGCGATGTTCCTGGTCGTCTACTCGGGCGACCTGATCGTGCTGCTGGTCGGCTGGGAAGTGATGGGCATCTGCTCGTACTTCCTGATCGGCCACCACTGGGAGACCGCCGACGCCCGGGCCGCCTCGCTGAAGGCCTTCCTGGTCACCAAGCTCGGCGACGTGCCGTTCCTGTTCGGCCTGTTCCTGCTCGGTGCGGACGCCGGGAGCTTCCGGATCGGCGAGGTGCTGAAGGCCGCCGGCGGCGGAGAACTGCACCACCCCACGCTGATCGCGCTGCTGCTGCTCGCCGGCGTGGCCGGCAAGAGCGCCCAGTTCCCGCTGCACACCTGGCTCCCGGACGCGATGGCCGGCCCGACGCCGGTGTCCGCGCTGATCCACGCCGCCACCATGGTCGCGGCCGGCGTCTACCTGGTGGCCCGGCTGCTGCCGGTGTTCCTGCAGTCCTCCGCCGCACTGGTGGTGCTGGCCGTGATGGCCGCCGTCACCATGGTCGGCTCCGCGCTGTGCGCGCTCGCCCAGGACGACCTGAAGCGCGTGCTCGCCTACTCGACGGTCGGCCAGCTCGGCTACATGACCGGCGCGCTGGCCTCCGGCGACCGGCAGGCCGCGGTGTTCCACCTGGTCTCGCACGGCGTGTTCAAGGCGCTGCTGTTCCTGGGCGCCGGCGTGGTCATCCACGCCGCGCACACCAACTCGCTCAGCGCGATGGCCCGGATGGACGGCCTGCGCCACCGCATCCCCGACGCCTGGTGGACCATGGGCATCGGCCTGGCCGCCCTGGTCGGCCTGCCGCCGCTGGCCGGCTTCTTCTCCAAGGAGTCGGTGCTCACCGCCGCCGAGCACGCCGCCCACGGCGAGGCCCTCACCGGCAGCCTCGGCCCGGCGTCCGCCGTGCCGACCGCCGTCGGCTGGACGGTGCTGGTGGCCGGCCTGCTCACCGCACTGCTCACCGCCGCCTACGCCGCCCGGCTGTGGCTGGCCGTCTTCTACGGCCGCTCCACGGACGGCACCGACCTCACCCCCCAGCCCGGCGCCCCGTACTCCCCGGAGCTCGACGAGGCCGACCCGGCACACGCCGAACCGGCCGCGATGCGCCTGATCCTGTGGGTCCTGGCGGTGCCCGCGCTGGCCTTCGGCGTGAGCGGGCTGCGCTCCGACTGGCTGCCCTCGCTGCTCGACGGCGAGTCGCTGCGTCCGTCCCCCGCCACCGCCGTGCTCGGCACCGGCATCGCCCTCGCGGGCCTGCTGATCGGCTACGCCGCCTGGCGCACCGTCACCGCCCGCACCGCCGCCGGACAGCCCGCCGGCGACCCCGGACGGCTGCTGCTCGGCCCGCTGTACCGGTCCGCCCAGCACGGCTTCGGCGTCGACCGGCTGTACAGCACCTTGTTCGTCCGGCCCACCGAGGCCGCCGCCAAGCTGGTCCGGTTCCTGGACCGGGCCGTGGTGGAGACCTACGTCCGCGGCGCGGGCGCCGCGCCCGGCTGGCTCGGCCGCGCCGTGCGCTTCGCCCAGACCGGCAACGCCCAGGGCTACCTGAACGCGCTGCTCGCCGGGGCCGTCCTGCTCGCCGTCCTGGTGGCGGTGGGATCGTGACGCACCCCCAGTTCCCCGTTCCGGCACGCCCTAGGAGCCACCGATGAACGCGGTCCTCATCGCCCTCCTGGTGCTGCCGCTGCTCGGCGCCGCCCTGATGCTCGCCCCGATCGGCGACCAGCGGGCACTGCGCCTGGGCACCACCTTCACCGGCGCCACGCTGCTGCTGGCGATCGCCCTCGCCGCCGGATTCGACCACGGCGCGCCGAGCCGGATGCAGGCCGTCACCGACGTGGCCTGGATCCCCGCGCTGGACGTGCGCCTGCACCTCGGCGTGGACGGCATCTCGCTGCCGCTGCTGGTGCTCACCGCGCTGCTCACCTTCCTGTGCGCGGTGTACTCGGTGAAGAAGCTCCCCGCGGGCCCCGGCGGCCGCGCCTTCACCGGGCTGCTGCTCCTGCTGGAGACCGGCATGCTGGCCACCTTCGCGGTGCTCGACCTGGTGCTGTTCTTCCTGGCGTTCGAGATCGTGCTGATCCCGATGTACTTCCTGATCTCCCGCTGGGGCAGCGGGCAGAAGGTCGCCGCGGCCAACCGGTTCATCCTGTACACCCTGCTCGGCTCCGCCGTGATGCTGCTCGGCTTCCTGCTGATCGGCGTCAAGGCCGGCACCTTCGACATGGTGAAGCTCGCCGACGCGCACGGCGCCGGCCTGTCCCACACCACCCAGCTGATCGCCGCGCTGGCGATCCTGGTCGGCCTGGCCGTGAAGGCCCCCGCCTGGCCGCTGCACTCCTGGCTGCCCGACGCGCACACCGCCGCGCCGACCGCAGGCTCGGTACTGCTCGCGGGCGTGCTGCTGAAGATGGGCACCTACGGCCTGGTCCGGGTACTGCTGCCGATCGTCCCGGACGGCACCGCCACCTACGCCCCGTACCTGGGCGCGTTCGCCGCCGTCGGCATCGTCTACGGCTCGCTGGCCTGCCTGGCGCTGGCCCGGACGGGCGCCAAGGGCGACCTGAAGCGGCTGATCGCGTACTCCTCGGTCGGCCACATGGGCTTCGTGCTGCTCGGCATCGCCTCGCTCACCCCGACCGGCCTGAACGGCGCGCTGTTCGCCAACATCGCGCACGGCCTGATCACCGGCCTGCTGTTCTTCGTGGTCGGCGCCGTCAAGGACCGCTACGGCACCGCCGACCTGGACACCCTCGCCGGTGCCACCGGCGCCGCGCTGTACGGCCGCGCCCCCCGGATCGGCGCGCTGCTGGCGTTCGCCGCCGTCGCCAGCCTCGGCCTGCCCGGCCTGGCCGGCTTCTGGGGCGAACTGCTCGCCATGTACGGCGCGTTCGACCCGGCCGCCGGCTTGTCGCGGCCCGCCTTCGTCACCTACATGGTGCTGGCCGGCCTCGGCACCCTGCTGACCGCCGCCTACCTGCTGGTCGTGGTCCGGCGGGTCTGCATGGGCGACCCGAAGCAGCCCGCCCCGGTCGCCGACCTGCCCGACCTGCAGGGCTACGAGGCCGCCAGCTGGACGCCGCTCGCCGCGCTCACCCTGGTGGCGGGCCTGTGGCCGGCGCTGCTGCTCGGCCTCTCCGACCCGGCCGTCAAGCACCTCCTCGGGAGCGGCTGATGACCATCACTCACGACCTGGGGCAGCCCGTCATGACTCCGCTCGCCGTCGCCGACCCGGGCGGCCTGATCCAGTCCGTCGACTGGGTGGCCGTCGCCCCGCCGCTGATCGCCGCGCTCGCCGCCCTCGCCGTACTGGTCGCCGACCTGTTCCTGCCCGTGGCCCGCAAGCGCCTGCTCGGGTGGCTGAGCGCCGCCGGGCTGCTCGCCGCGCTGGCCGCCCTGCTGCCGCTGGTGCTCGGCGACACCCGCTCCACCTTCTGCTTCACGAGCGGCGGCTGCTCCTACACCGCCGACCACTTCGCGCTCGCCTTCCAGCTGCTCGTCCTCGGCGGCGCGCTGCTCACCGTGCTGCTCTCCCTGCACACCGTCGAGGACGAGAAGCTGCCCGGCGGCGAGTACTGGTTCCTGCTGCTCTCCTCCGCCTGCGGCGCCGCCCTGCTGCCCGCCGCCCGCGACCTCGCCACCTTGGTGATCGCCCTGGAGGTCGCCACCCTGCCCGCGTTCGCCCTGGTCGCGCTGCGCCGGGACGGCCGGGGCGCGGAGAGCGCGCTCAAGTTCTTCCTCTCCTCCGTCACCGCGACCGCCGTGATGCTGCTCGGCGTCAGCTTCGTCTACGCCGCCGCCGGAACGATCCAGCTCCAGGGCATCGCCGACGGCCTGGCGCACGCCCCCGCCCAGCTGAAGCCGCTGGCCGAGGCCGGCGCGGTGCTCACCCTGGTCGGCTTCGCGTTCAAGACCGCCGCCGTCCCCTTCCACTTCTGGGTCCCCGACACGTACGTCGGCGCGCCGCTCCCGGTGGCGGGCTACCTGTCGGTGGTCGGCAAGGCCGCGGGCCTCTCCGGCCTGGCGCTGGTCACCACGCTCGCCTTCCGCCCGTACGGCCACACCTGGGGCCTGGTGCTGGCGGTGCTGGCCGCGCTGACCATGACGGTCGGCAACGCGGCGGCGCTGCGCCAGCGCGCCGACACCCCGTACGGTGCGGTGCGGCTGCTCGCCTGGTCCTCGGTCGGCCAGGCCGGCTACCTCCTGGTGCCGCTGGCCGCCGCCGGGTACGCGGACTCCGCCGAGCCGCTGGGCGCGACGGTGGCGTACGCGCTGATCTACGGCCTGGTGAACCTGGGCGCGTTCGGCGTGGTCGCGCTGGTCGGCGGCTCGGGCCGGCTGGAGTCGTTCCGCGGACTGGCCTCGCGCAACCGCTGGGCGGCGTTCGCGCTGGCGTTCTTCCTGCTCTGCCTGGCCGGTCTGCCGCCGGGCGTGGTCGGCCTGTTCGGCAAGGTCGTGGTGTTCCGGGCGGCCGTGGACGCGGGCCTGGGCTGGCTGGCCGTGGTGATGGCGGTGAACGTCGTGATCGCGCTCGCCTACTACCTGAAGTGGACCGCCCTGCTGTTCGCCCCGTCCACCGAGCAGCTCGCACCGCGCCGCGTCCCGGCCTCGCTGGCCACCGCGCTCGGCCTCGCGGCGAGCGGCGCCGTGGTGCTGTCGGTGGCCCCGCAACTGGTGCTTCAGGTGGTGTCGGGCAGCCTGTTCTGACCTGTGGTCGAATGCCGAAGGGAACGATCGGGCCAGCTCGGCGCGTTGATCCCGGCAGAAGGAAGCTGCTCCACCGGCTTCCCCGGCACCACAGGAGGGCCCGCAGTGCACCGCCACCACAATGGATTGCGGACGGCCGTTCTGCTCGGCGGCCTGTCCGCGCTGATCCTGGTGATCGGCAGTTTCTTCGGCCGCACCGGCTTGCTGGTGGCGCTGCTGATCGCGCTCGGCACCAACGCCTACGCGTACTGGAACAGCGACAAGCTGGCGCTGCGCGCGATGCGGGCCCGGCCGGTCAGTGAGATCGAGGCCCCGCAGCTCTACCGGATCGTCCGTGAACTCTCCACCGCCGCCCGGCAGCCGATGCCCCGGCTGTACATCTCGCCCACGCCCGCGCCGAATGCTTTCGCCACCGGCCGCAACCCGCGCAACGCGGCGGTCTGCTGCACCGACGGCATCCTCCAGCTGCTGGACGAGCGCGAGCTGCGCGGAGTGCTCGGCCACGAGCTCAGCCACGTCTACAACCGGGACATCCTGATCTCCTCGGTGGCCGGCGCGCTGGCCTCGGTGGTGATGTTCCTGGTGAACTTCGCCTGGCTGATCCCGTTCGGCCGCTCCGAGGACGACGAGGGCCCGGGCCTGTTCGGCATGCTGCTGATCATGATCCTGGGGCCGGTCGCGGCGAGCCTGATCCAACTGGCCGTCAGCCGCTCCCGCGAGTACCAGGCGGACGCCGACGGAGCCCGGATCACCGGCGACCCGCTGGCCCTGGCCAGCGCGCTGCGCAAGCTGGAGATCGGCACCCAGCGCCTCCCGCTGCCGCCCGAGCCGCAGCTGCAGACCGCCAGCCACATGATGATCGCCAACCCGTTCCGGCCCGGCGAGGTCGGCGCCAAGCTGTTCTCCACCCACCCGCCGATGGGCGAGCGGATCGCCCGCCTGGAGCGGATGGCGGGCCGCTGACCACTCGGGCTCCCTCGGCCACCACCGGCTGACTCCCTCGGCCACCACCGGCTGACTCCTTCGGGCGACGGCCCGGCGAGCGTCCGTCCGGGTGCCTGGCCCCGCTGGTAGTGCTGGACGCACTGCCAGACCCGAGGCCGGAGGTGCGGTGCGGTGACGATGCTGCCGAGCGATGCCGAACTGGGCGTGACCGGCCCGCCCGTCCGGCGGGAACCGCGCCGCCGCTTCGGCCGGGCCACCCGTCCGCACCGGGGCCGCCGGCTGGTGATGTGGCTGACCACCACCGACCACAAGCAGATCGGCACCCTCTACCTCGTCACCTCCTTCGCGTTCTTCCTGGTCGGCGGGGTGATGGCGCTGCTGATGCGGGCCGAGCTGGCCCGGCCGGGGACGCAGCTCCTCTCCAACGAGCAGTACAACCAGCTGTTCACCATCCACGGCACGATCATGCTGCTGATGTTCGCCACCCCACTGTTCGCGGGCTTCGCGAACTGGTTCATGCCCCTGCAGGTCGGCGCCCCCGACGTCGCCTTTCCCCGGCTGAACGCCTTCGCGTACTGGCTGTACCTGTTCGGCTCGCTGATCGTGATGGCCGGGTTCGTCACCCCGCAGGGGGCGGCGGACTTCGGCTGGTTCGCCTACTCGCCGCTGAACGACGCGATGCACTCGCCGTCGGTCGGCGCCGACCTGTGGATCATGGGCCTGGCGTTCTCCGGCTTCGGCACCATTCTCGGCTCGGTCAACTTCGTCGCCACCATCATCTGCCTGCGGGCACCGGGGATGACCATGTTCCGGATGCCGATCCTGGTCTGGAACGTGCTGCTGACCGCCGTGCTGGTCCTGATGTCCTTTCCGGTGCTGGCCGCCGCGCTGCTCTGCCTGGAGGCGGACCGCAAGTTCGGCGCGCACGTCTTCGACCCAGCGAACGGCGGGGCGATCCTCTGGCAGCACCTGTTCTGGTTCTTCGGCCACCCCGAGGTGTACATCATCGCGCTGCCGTTCTTCGGCATCGTCTCGGAGATCATCCCGGTGTTCAGCCGCAAGCCGATGTTCGGCTACTCCGGTCTGATCGCCGCCACCATCGCGATCGCCGGCCTGTCGATCACCGTCTGGGCGCACCACATGTTCGTGACGGGGCAGGTGCTGCTGCCGTTCTTCTCCTTCATGACGCTGCTGATCGCCGTCCCGACCGGGGTGAAGTTCTTCAACTGGATCGGCACCATGTGGCGCGGCTCGCTGTCCTTCGAGACGCCGATGCTCTGGTCGGTCGGCTTCCTGGTGACCTTCCTGTTCGGCGGCCTGACGGGCGTGCTGCTGGCCTCGCCGCCGGTCGACTTCCACGTCTCGGACTCGTACTTCGTGGTGGCGCACTTCCACTACGTGGTGTTCGGCACGGTGGCGTTCGCGATGTTCGCGGGCTTCTACTTCTGGTGGCCGAAGATGACCGGCCGGATGCTCGACGAACGGCTCGGGAAGATCCACTTCTGGACGCTGTTCGTCGGCTTCCACACCACCTTCCTGGTCCAGCACTGGCTCGGCGCCGAGGGCATGCCCCGCCGCTACGCCGACTACCTGGCCTCGGACGGCTTCACCACGCTGAACACCGTCTCCACCATCGGCTCGTTCCTGCTCGGCCTGTCCACCCTGCCGTTCCTCTACAACGTCTGGCGGACCGCCGGGCACGCCCCGCGGGTGGTCGGGGACGACCCGTGGGGTTACGGCCGCTCGCTGGAGTGGGCGACCTCCTGCCCGCCGCCCCGCCACAACTTCGTCACCCTGCCGCGGGTCCGCTCCGAATCCCCGGCCTTCGACCTGCACCACCCCGAGATCGCCGAGTTCGACCGGCTGCAGAACAACCCGGACCGAGTCCTCTGACGCTCGACGTGCGGTGCCCGATTCGCGGTGATACGAATCGTTTCGTCCCTGTGCTGCACGAGGCGCGGGGACGTTCCGGCTGACTGTGCGCGGGATCGGAGCGTCATGGACTATCCGCTGCTCAACATCTTCTGGACGATGCTGGAGCTGTTCCTCTGGATCCTCTGGTTCTTCCTGCTGTTCAAGATCATCGGCGATATCTTCCGCAGCCAGGACATGGGCGGCGGCGCCAAGGCCGGCTGGACGGTGCTGGTGATCCTGCTGCCCTTCCTCGGCGTCCTGATCTACCTGATCGTCCGCGGCGGCTCCATGCACGAACGCGACCTCGCCCAGGCCCAACAGGCCGACGCCGCCTTCCAGGACTACATCCGCCGCGCCGCCGGCACCGCCCCCGCCGCCGGCCCGGCCGAGGGTGGCCCGAAGAGCCATGTGGACGACCTCCACAGGCTGGCCGAGCTCAAGAACAGCGGCGCGATCACCGACGAGGAGTACCAGCGGGCCAAGGACAAACTGCTCGCCTGACACTCCGGACCATGCCTGGAGGCCCGTCCCCTCGGGGCGGGCCTGATGGTTGTGCGGGGGCAGGCCGGTCCGGTCATCGGTGATCGAAGTCGAGTGCGCTACGACCGATCCCGATCGGTTGCCGTTCGACACTCAACCGGGGGATTTCGCAGCTCAGTTGGCGACGAATCGGCCGCTCGCGGCCGGTAGATTCTGCTGCACGGCCACCCCCGGAGCGGGGCTGCCCCGCCCGGTGCGGCAACACCGGACGAGGCGGTGCGGGCCGATCAGAGGAGGTAGCACACCTGTGAATGACCGACCCTCCCGGGAACGCACAAGGCTTCCCGAAGTGGTGCTCCACGCTAGCAGGGCCGACGGCCCGGGCGTGGGATTGCGCAGAGTTCGCGCCGTCCGCGGTGCGGCCCGGCTGCGGGCACTGCTGGTGGTCCCGCTGCTGGTCTGGGCGGTGACCGCCGCCGGTCCGATCGAGTGGGAGCGCACCGTGCTGGTGCTCGGCCTGCTGAGGCTCTGCCGGGACGCCCACGTCGAGTGGTGCTGGGCCGACCGGCACTGACCCTGCCGCGACCGCCCGGGCCGCCCAGGCCGCCCGGGCGGGCGCCACGGCTCGTTCCACCCACCGCACTTCACCCCATCCCGCTTCACCCTGCCGCGCCCACGCCCGACTCGGGCCGACGCCGAAGGAGCCATGGGTGTCCCGTTCGCGCAAGCCCGCGATAGCCGACTCCGGTTACGCCGCGTTCGTCCAACTCCACTGCCGCAGTTATCAGGCGTACGCCCGGGCGCGGCTCGGGGACGGTGCGTTGGCCGGCCGGGTGGTCGAACAGGTGCTGCGGTGCGCCGAGTTGAGCTGGACGCAGGCGCTGAACGACGACCCGGCGGCGTTCACCTGGCGGGTGCTGTGCGACAGCGTCACGCTCGCCAGCCGTCAGGCCTGCGACCTCCGGCTGGACCGGCTGCACCGGGCGCTGCCGGACCGGGCCGCCGACGCCGCGCTGCTGCACGAGCGGCTCGGCATGGCGCCGCGCGCCGCGGCCGAGCTGATGGGCCTCAACGAGCCGCAGCTGCATGTCCAGTTGATGGCGGCCAGGCGGCTGCTGGCCGGTGGCGAGGCGCCGTTCAACGGCGGGACGGAGGGGGCCGAGGCCTGATTCGGGCGCATGGCGCGCGGCCCCGTAGCGGACCGGCGGGGAGCATTCGCCATGGTTCGCCATACTCGCAAGGGGTTTCACTCTTGCGAGTTGTTTCGCGTGCCCGCACGCGGCTCAGAACATGACGTGGCATCAGAATCGTGGTGGCGGAGCGGAGTTCGAGCATGGGGGCCGGTGGCGTGACCGAGGGCGTAGCAGCGTTTCCGCCGTTCGACCCGGACAGACCCAGCGCGGCACGGATGCACGACTGGCTGCTCGGCGGCCGGAACAACTACGACTCCGACCGGCTCGCGGGCGAGGAGTTGCTGCGGATCGCGCCGAGCGCCCGCGAACTGGCCCAGAGCAACCGGGCGTTCCTGGTCCGGGCGGTCCGGCACATCGCCACCCGGTACGGCATCCGGCAGTTCCTCGACCACGGCTCGGGCCTGCCGACCCGGACGAACGTGCACCAGGTCGCCCAGGCCGTGCACCAGGACTGCAAGGTCGTCTACATCGACAACGACCCGATGGTGCTTGCCTACGGGCGCGCCCTGCTGGACGAGAACCCGAATGTGACGATCCTGCCCGCCGACCTGGTGGAGACCGAGAGGATCCGGGCGGGCGTGCACGGCCGCATCGACTTCTCGCAGCCGATTGCCGCGCTGTTCGTCTCCGTGCTGCACTGCCTCCCGGACGGCAAGGACCCGCGCGCGGTGATCGAGCGAACGGTGCGTCAACTGGCCAAGGGCAGCGTGGTGGTGGCCTGCCAGCTGGTCAGTCGGAGCGGCCGGATCCGCCGACAGGCGACCGACCTGATGGCGGAGCGGACCGGGGGCTACTGGGGGCGGGTGCGGACGGAGGAGGAGGTCCGTCGCTTCTTCGACATCGACCGGTTGAACGTCCAGGAGCCCGGCCTGCTCGACGTCGCGGACTGGAAGCCCGATGTGCCGTCTGTCCGCCAGGCCACCGAGGAGTGGTTCGAGTTCGGTGGGCTGGCCGTCGTGGAGTGAGCGCGGCGAGCTACAGGTGTGAGCGGTGCACCCTCAGCGCCTCGACGATCAGCCGACGGCTGTCGTCCCGGCCCGGTGCCTGGCGCACGGCCTCGTCGGTCACGAACCGGAAGTCCTTGAAATCGTCGGAGGAGGTCTCGCCGTCCAGCGGGCCCCGGTAGTAGTCGCCCCGCCCGGCGTACTCGTTGTAGATCACCGACGGCACCGCGAAGAGCTGCCCTTCGAAGTCCAGCCTGGTCACCGAGGACACCTGCAGGGCCAGCTGCAGATCCATCGGGATGATGCGCACGCCGATCCGCGGCGTCTCGACGAAGGCGAGCAGCCGCTCCAGCTGCTCCACCATCAGGCCGCGCGAGCCGATCACCTGGCGCAGCACGTTCTCCCGGATGAAGAACACCGAGCGCGGTGGCTCCGTGGCGAAGAACCGGCGGGCCCGCTCGGCGCGCAGCTTGACCACCTGCTGCGCCAGATGCCGCTGGCTGGGCAGCAAGGTCCCCTCGGTGACCGCCGTGCGGTAGGCATCGGTCTGCAGCAGGCCCGGGACGAATCCGGTCTCCACCGAGTACAGGTGGCTGGCCCGGCTCTCCAACTCGCTCAGCCGCACCATCGCCTCCGGCACCGCGTCCCGGTAGGCGGTCCGGAACGAGGACGCCCAGCCGGGCACGGAAGCATCCCGGGCCAGGCGCATCAGCTGGTCGAACTCCGGCCCGGCCGGCACCCCCAGCTCCTTGAGGATCAGCGCGATCCCTTCCGGCTTGTCGATCCGGGTCGCGCCCGCCTCGATCCGGGAGTAGAGCGTGGGGGAGTAGCGGGTCTTCTTCGCCAGCGACTTCTGGCTCCGGGCGCCCCGGAGCGTCTTCAGCCACGCGCCGAGCAGCAGGGCCGGCAGCGGCCAGGACTCGCCCTCGCCCGCCGTGGGCTGCGGGCGCCGAAACGGAATGACGTTCCCGTGGTACCCATCACGTCCGGCTGTGGACATGAATCCCCCCTTGCGGCAATTAATCCATCCTTTTACGTGAAGGAGAATATACCGACGCAAGAGGGGTACGGCTACAGGTCCCCGAAATGGGGAATGTCGTCAGCTCATGTGATTAGACGGCCATGTGATCGAATTCGCCGTTACGTGCCCCGTCGAGGTAGGCCGCGATCTCCTGCACGCTGAAGATCAGCGCCGGACCCGACGGGTCCAGGCTGTGCCGGACGGCGACCCGGCCGTCGTCCATCTTGCGCATCTCCACGCACTGGCCGACGTTCGAGCTGCGCCGGGCCTTCACCCAGGGCGTCTTCGCCTCGATCAGGTCTGCCGCCATGCCGTTGGTGTACTCGCTCATACCAAGCACCTCCTGTTGATGAGTTCGCCGACGGAGCCCCTTCGGCTGGCCGAGGGGCTCCGCTGAGCGGCCTGCGCAATCCCGCGCGAAATTGCGCGGCTTGGGCGAGACGAAATGATTCACGCCGGGTGGCGCGGCGCGCCATTCCCTGATGGGGTGAATTGTGGCGGGATCTGAACACTTGTTATCAGAGCCTGATCGAATCAACTGTGCAATGGCGGGGCGATCGATCGAGCTGGAACCGGAACGGGAAACGGCGGGTGCCGGCCGCCGACGGCCGGCCGGATCGTCACACCCGTGCCACAACGGCGCCGCACCGGCTCCCCAGCGGGGCCCGACCGTGGGACGCTGGAGGCATGAAGGTGGTCAACTTCCTGCTCAACGTCATCTGGCTGCTGTTCTGTGGCCTGTGGATGGCGATCGGGTACGCCCTCGCCGGGATCATCTGCTTCGTCCTGATCGTCACGATCCCGTTCGGCATCGCAGCCTTCCGGCTGGCCGGCTTCATGCTGTGGCCGTTCGGCCGGACCACCGTGGTGCGGGCCGATGCCGGGGCGCCGTCCTGCGTGGGGAACGTGATCTGGCTGGTGTTCGCCGGATGGTGGCTGGCGCTCGGTCACATCGTCACCTCGATCCCGCTGTTCCTGTCGATCATCGGCATCCCGTTCGGCTGGGCGAACCTCAAGATGGTGCCGATCTCGCTCACCCCGCTCGGCCGCGAGGTGATCCGGACCGAGGACGGCTTCGGCGCCCGCTGACCGTGCTGACCGCGCCGACCGCGCCGACCGGAAAGCGGTTGGCAGCCGGTCCGGGGCCGGGGTAGAACCGTCCGGTCGCGGAAGGCTGTGGAGACGGGAGGAACGGGCGGGTGGCGGACAGCGAGATCCTGGCCGGCGGCGTCAACCAGGTGGAGCGGGTCGGTGAGCGGGTGTTGCGGCCGACCGAGTCGTGGTCGCCGGCCGTGCACGGGCTGCTGGGGCACCTGCGGGCGAGCGGGTTCACCGCGGCGCCCCGGTTCCACGGGCTGACGGCGGACGGGCGGGAGATCCTCGACTTCCTGCCCGGCGAGGTCTCCGACTACCCGGCCACGCCCGCCGCCGCCTCCCGCACCGCGCTGCTCACCGCGGCCCGGGTGCTGCGCGCCTACCACGACGCCACCGCCGGATACTCGGCCGACGGCTGGATGCTGCCCGCCCGCGAGCCCGCCGAGGTGATCTGCCACGGCGACTACGCCCCGCACAACTGCGTGCTGGACGGCGAACGGGTGGTCGGCGTCATCGACTTCGACACCGCGCATCCCGGCCCCCGGCTGTGGGACGTCGCGTACGCGGTCTATCGCTGGGCCCCCACCACCGCGCCCGGGAACGCCGACGGCTTCGGCACGCCGGACGAACAGGCCGCCCGCGTACGGGAGTTCTGCGAGGCGTACGGGCTGGACGCGGTCGGCCGGGCCGGGCTGGTGGACGCCGTCGCGGCCCGGCTGCACGCGCTGGTCGACCACATGCGGGCCGAGGCCGCCGCCGGCAGCGCCGCGTTCGCCTCGCACCTGGCCGACGGGCACCACCTGATGTACCTGTCGGACGCCGCGTACGTGGTGCGCGAGCGCGCCCGATTCGAGCGGGCGCTACATGGCGCTTGACCCCTCCAGGTGTTCGCGCAGGGTGCGGAACTCGGCGGCGATCCCGTCCAGCGTGTAGTGCGCGTTCAGTCCGCTCGGGTTCGGCAGCAGCCAGACCTCGGTGTCGCCGATGGTCTCCGGCTGCCGGCCGACCGCCGCCTTCGGGCGGCCGAACGCGGCCCGGTACGCGCCGATGCCGAGCACCGCCAGCGCGCGCGGCCGCAGGCGGAGCACCCGTTCGACCAGCGCCTCGCCGCCCGCCCGGTACTCCTCGGCGGTCAGTTCGGCGGCCTTCGCGGTGGTCCGGGCCACGACGTTGGTGATGCCCAGCCCGAGCGCGAGCAGCTCGTCCTGCTCCTCGGGCCCCAACTGCCGAGGGGTGAAGCCGGACCGGTGCAGGGCCGGCCAGAAGCGGTTGCCGGGGCGGGCGAAGTGGTGGCCGGTGGCGCCCGACCACAGGCCCGGGTTGATGCCGCAGAACAGCACCCGCAGGTCCGGCGCGGACACATCGGGGATGGTGGTGTCCTGGGCGGCGGCGAGCTGCTCGGCGGTCGGGCGGGGCGGGGGAGTGCGAGTCACCCGGACCACTCTGCCGCAGCTCGTCGGTGGGCGAGGGTACTTGATCCGTTCATGTCCGGTTTATTGGATGGATAGCCAGTTCGATTGTTTTCCAGACCTGATGACTTTTCGGGCGGAGAATGGCGAGGTGCCATACGAACTGAACGCCCTGATCGCCACCGATGAGCTGATCACCGTCGTGGCGGCCGAGCTCCCGATCGCGCGGGTCGCCCGCCTGCCCCACGGGCTGGCGGTCATCCCGATGACGGACGAACTCCACCATGCGCTCCAGCAGCCGTCCAACGCGCCCGACTACGACTTCAAGCGATTCCCGTCCGGATTCGCGCGGCGGATCGCCGGCTGGTCCAAGGCCGCGCCGATCGCCTACACAGAGATCGACGCCGAACACCCCACCGGCCGGCGCGCCGCCCTCTGGTACGACGGCCACATCACCCTCGGCCCGCTCACCTCCGCCGACGGCGCCCCGCTCGCCCGGATCCTCCACGGCCTCGGCGCGCCCGCCACCGCGCTGCCCGAACTCACCGACGCCCTCGACGCCCTCTGCCGCACCGCGCCCGAGAGCCCCGCCCCGCCCGGGAACTGACCCGGCATCCGGCCCCGCCCCGCCGTGAAGTGCCCGGCCGGGCGGCACCGCCCCGCCGTGACGCGCCGGGCCGGACGGCACCGCCCCGCCGTGCGGCGCCCGGCCGGACGCCGCGAGAATGATCACCGGCAATCGGGCGGACGGGGGCGGGCAAGGTGCGGATCAACGTGCTGGGACCGCTCCACGTGGTGCGCGACGACGGGCCGGCCCCCGGACTCGGCGGAACCCGGCTGCGGCTGCTGCTGATCCGGCTGTCCCTCGACCCCGGGCGGGTGGTCACCCGTGAACGCCTGGTCGACGACCTCTGGGGCGACACCCCGCCCGCCGAACCGGCCGGCGCCGTGCAGTCGCTGGTCTCCCGGCTGCGCCGCACCCTCGGCACGGACCGCACCGCCATCGGCTCGCACCCGCCGGATACCTGCTCGACCTGCCCCGCGGCCACGTCGACGCCTGGGACTTCGAACAGCGCGCCGCCACCGGCCGGGCCGCCCTCGCCGCAGGCGAACCCGCCCGCGCCGCCGATGAGCTGAGCCGCGCCCTGGAACTCTGGCGCGGCGCACCGTTCGCCGACGCCGAAGCCGCCGGATTCACCGCCGCCCCGGCCGCCCGGCTCACCGAACTGCGGCTCGCCGCCACCGAGGACCGCGCCGACGCCCTGCTCACCCTCGGCCGGGCCGACACCCTGCCCCGGCTGGTCGCCGAACTCACCGCACAGCGCGTCGCCCACCCGCTGCGTGAGCGGACCGCCGCACGCCTGATCCGCGCCCTGCACGCCAACGGCCAGGGCGCCGACGCCCTTGACGTGTTCGACCGCACCCGACAGGCGCTGGCCGAAGAACTCGGCACCGACCCGTCCAGCGAACTGCGCGACGCCCACCTGCACGTCCTGGCCGGCACCCGGCCGCCCGCCCCGCGCCCCGCCCCGGTGGGCCGCAGCGTGCTGCCCGGACCGCTCACCGCGCTGATCGGCCGCGACGCCGACCTGGCGGCCGTCCGGGACCGGCTGCGCCACTCCCGCCTGCTGACCCTCACCGGACCGGGCGGCGTCGGCAAGACCCGCCTCGCCCTGGCCGCCGCCACCGGCGCCCCCGCCGGAACGGACGTCCGGCTCGCCGAACTCGCCGGCGCCGAAGGCCCCGACGGGCCCGCCCGGGCCGTACTGGCCGCGTTGCGCCCCGCCGACGCCGGGGTGCTCACCGGCGGCCTCCCCCCCGGCGACCCGCTGGAGCGGATCGTCCGCGCCGTGGACGGCCGCGACGTCCTGCTCGTCCTCGACAACTGCGAACGCCTGATCGCGGACGCCGCCCGGCTCGCCCACCGCCTGCTCGCGGCCGCTCCCCGGCTCACCGTGCTCGCCACCAGCCGCGAACCCCTCGGCGTACCCGGCGAGACACTCTGGCCGGTGCCGCCGCTCGCCGTCCCCGAACCCGGCAGCACCCTGCGGCAGGCCCTCGCCCACCCCGCCGTCGCCCTCTTCGCCGAACGGGCCGCCGCGGCCCGCCCCGGATTCGCCCTCGACCGGGACACCGTCGCACCGGTGGTCCGGATCTGCCGGGAACTCGACGGCCTCCCGCTGGCCCTCGAACTTGCCGCCGCCCGGCTCCGCGCCCTCACCCCCGACCGGATCGCGGCCCGCCTGCACGACCGCCTCCGCCTGCTCGACCGCGGCCCGCGCACCGCCCCCGACCGGCACCGCACCCTGCGCGCCGTCATCGACTGGAGCTGGGACCTGCTCGACCCCGACGAACGCGTCCTGCTGCGCCGGCTCTCGGTCTTCGCCGCCGGCGCCGTCCTCCGTGACGCCCACACCGTCTGCGCCGCGCACTGGCCCGCCGGACCGGACCCCGACCCCACCGCCGTCGAGGACCTGCTGACCGCGCTCGCCGACAAGTCCCTGCTGGTGAGCACCACTTCGGAGACCGGGCCGGCGCGCTACCGCCTGCTGGAAACCGTCCGCGCCTACGCCGCCGAACGGCTCGCCGAGGCCGGCGAACACGACCGCACCGCCGACGCCCACCTGCGCTGCTTCCTCGACCTCGCCGAACACGCCGAACCCCTGCTGCGGACCGACCGCCAACTCGACCGACTGGCCCGGCTCGACGCCGAACAGGACAACCTCGACGCCGCACTCCGCCACGCCGTCACCGCCGGTCCGTCCGACCACGCCCTCCGACTGGCGGCCGCCCGCGCCTGGCCCTGGCTGATGCGCGGCCGCGCCCACGAAGCCGGCGAACGCACCGCGGCCGTGCTCGCCGCCCACGGCACCACCCCGCCGCCCGGCCTGGAACAGCAGCACGCCCGGTGCGTGATCCTCGCCCAACTCGCCGCCCCGCCACGCGAACCCGCCGCCCCGCTGACGCCCGAGGCGTTCGGCGCCGCCCTCGCCACCGCCCGGCACGCCGACCACCCCGTCACCCTCGCCGCCGCCCTGCTGCTCGCCGCCGCCGGCCCGCCGGACACGATCGCCGCAACCGCGCGGGAGTACTGCCGGCACCCCGACGCGTGGACCCGGTCCGCCGCCCAACTGGTGCTCGGACGCATCGAGTTGAGCGCCGGACGGATCGATCCCGCCGAGCGCTGCCTGCGCACCGCCGGGGACGGCTTCCGCACCCTCGGCGACCGCTGGGGCCACGCCATGGCCCTGGTCACGCTGGCCGCGCTGCTGGCCGTCACCGGTGCGGCCGAGGAAGCACTCGGCGCACTCGACGAGGCCGCACTCCTGGACGCCGCGACCGGCGGCCCCGGCGAAGCACCACTGACCCTGTTGCTGGCAGGCCGCCTCCGCACCCGCAACGGCGACCCGGCCGCCGCCCGGGCCGACCTCGAACGCGCCCGCACCGCCGCCGAACACGCCCGCGACCCGCACCTGGAAGCCGCCGCCGACTACGCACTCGGCGAACTCGCCCGCCGCACCGGCCACTTGACCACCGCCCTGGCCACCCAGCGGGCCACCCTGCAACGGCTCGAACAACTCCCCGCGACCGGCCCCACCCACCTCCACCTGCGTGCCCTCCTGCACACCAGCCTGGCCCGCACCCACCACCGCCTCGCCGACCCGGCCACCGCCGCCACCCTGCACCGCCGCGCACTCGAACCGGCCGCCACCAGCCAGGACCGCCCCGTCCGCGCCGACGTCCTGGAAGGCTGGGCCGAACACCACCTCGCCCTCGCCGACCCCACCCGCGCCACCACCACCCTCGCGGCCGCCTACGCGCTCCGCGGCGGCCACGACGCCGGCGACCCCGAACTCCGCACCGTCCTGGACGGCTGCGCCGCCGCCCTCGGGGACACCGCCTTCCGAGCCGCCTGGAACCACGGGCTGAACCTCACCGACCCGGAGGCAGCCGCGCTGGACGGCAGCTGACGGCGGACCGAGGACGGCCGGCGCGGGGCGAACGCCGCCGCACCGGCGGTTGGTCGCTGCCCGCCCACGGCCGCCCCAGCCTGCGCCCAGGTGCCGGCGCGACGGTTCGTCGTGCACCCCGTCCGACGGGCACTCAGCCCTGTTCGAACGGCCGCCGGTTCGGTGCGCACACCGTTCCCGCCGCCGGCAGGGTGCCGTCCACCAGGTAGCGGGCCTCGTACCGGGCCGCGCAGTCGCTCGGGTTGGCCAGCACGGTGTGGCCGAAGCCGTCCACCGTCAGCAGGACGGCCCGGGCGAGCGAACGGGCCATGGCGCGCGAACCCTGGTACGGCATCGCCGGGTCGCCGGTGTTCGCCACCACCAGGACCGGCCGGGCCGTCCGGCGGTCCCACGGGCCGTCGTACCGGTCACGGTCCTGGGCCGGCCAGCCGGTGCAGCGCTCGTCCGTCCAGGCGAACCACGGGCCGACCGCACCCGACCGGGCCCGGGCCAGTGCCGCCGTTTCCGCCGGGTCGGCGGTGGCCGACGGGCCGGCGCTGTCCGCGCACACCACCGCCAGTGCCTGGTCCGGCGACGGGTGGACGGCGGGCGGCAGCGGTCCGGCGGGTGCGTCGGTCGCTGCCCACAGTGTCTGCAGCAGCGTGCCGAGTTGCGTCCAGCCGGTGCCGGGAAGGCCGGGGACGGGTGTCGCGGCGTACAGCGAGAGGATCGTCGCCTCCACCGCCGCACCTTCGGTGAACGTGGTACCGCCGAGCGCCACCGGCCGGGCGCGCAGCCGCGCCAGCAGTTCGTCGTAGCGGGCCCGGGTGGCGGCGGCCGTCCCGGCGGAGAACGCGCACCCGGCGGGGCCGGCCTGGCCGCAGCCGTCGAGGAAGGCGTTCAGTACCCGGCCGGCGGCGACATCGCTGCGATTGCGCAGCAGCGGGCCCATGGTGGCGGCCTCCCCGGCGCGTCCGGTGGACCAGGCCACCGGGTCCGGGCCACTGTCCAGCACCATGGCGCGCACCCGGCCGGGGAACAGGTTGGCGTACGTCGCACCCAGGTAACTGCCGTACGAGGTGCCCAGGTAGTTGAGGTCCCGGTCGCCCACGGCGCGGCGGAGCAGGTCCAGGTCCCGCGCCGTGTTCGCGGTCGGCAGGTGCGACACCAGCGGCCGGGACGCGCACTGCCGGCCCAGCCGCCGGTACGCGTCCACCCAGGCCCGCTGCTGCTCCGGGCCCACCGGGTGGCCGACGGCGGTGCCGGCCAGCAGGGCCTGCTCGTCCGCCGGGTCGTCGAAGCACTGGACGGGCGCGCTGTTGCCGCTGCCGCGCGGGTCGAAGCTGACGATGTCGAAGCGCTCCCGCACTTCCTCCGGGAACCGGTCGAGCATCAGCGGCAGCGCCACCGTGCCTTGCACGGCAGGTCCGCCCGGGTTGTAGAACAGCGACCCGATCCGGTGCGCCGGATCGCCCGCCGGATGCCGGATGACGGCCAGGTCGATCCCGGCCCCGCGCGGATCCCGGTAGTCGACCGGCACCCTGGCGGTCGCGCACTCGAAGCCCTCCGCGCACGCCGTCCACGCCAGCCGCGGCACCGTCTCCGTCATCGTCTCCGCCACCGCCTCGGCCGGAGTCATCGTCCCCAGCAGCGCGGCCACAGCGGCCCCCGCCCCCAACCGCCACGCAACACGCCCACGACGAGCCATCCGAACGTCCTCCCTCCACAGGCCGACCGGTCGCCCGCGCCCCTCGGTCGCAGCGTCCCGCCCGGCACCCCGGACGCTCCCGCACCCCGCTGCCGGACCGCTGGCATTCCGCTGGCACGACGCCCGGTCGCGTCAGACCGCGGCGATCCGGTCCGCGAGCTCCCGGTAGCCGACCGGCTCGCCGCACAGCCGCTGCACGGCGGCCAGGCCCGCACTGGCGTGGCCGCCCTCCGCCACGTTCGCGCGGGAGGTCACGTAGAAGCTCCACTGGGCGACGTCCAACGGGTCGTACTCGGCGTGGCTGCGCGCGGTGTGCAGGGCGAACACGTAGACGTCGGCGTTGTACGTCGGCTCCCCGGCGGTGCCGCCCTCGGGGGTCCAGACCCGCCCGCAGAGCCGGGAGAACTGGATCCGCGACAGCTCCCGCTGCCCCCAGCCTGCAGATACGCGCTGGTCTTGACCTCGATCCGGAGCCCGCCCGGCGCCAGCACGTCGAAGCTCTCCCACTCCGCATTGCGCGCCGTCGCCCCGACCGCACGGTGCACCAGGAACTCCGCCAGCAGCCCCCGCGTGGTGTTGGTCCGCAGGTCGGGCATCGCGTACCGCCAGAAATCCAGCACCGAACCGGCATCGGCCCCCCGAAAGACCTCACCCCCACCGAGCGGCGCCAGCACCGCCGGAGTCAGCCACCCCCCAGGCCCCACCGACTCGTGCGTCATCTCCCCACCCTCCCACGGCAGTCGGCCCGGAAACGCCGGGAGGGCGCACCGTTCCCGATGCGCCCTCCCGTGCCGGAGTGCCGGCCGTACCGCCGTTGCGTCAGCGGTAGTTGACGAACTGCACGGGTGCTGCTCTGACCTGCGCGTTTGCGGCGATCACGGCGCTGACCTGGGAAAACTCTTGTATGGAGTTTTCACTGGTCAGCGCCGTTTTCCGCTCGCATGTGCCCCGGTGTGCCCTCGTTTCGCACGGTTCGGCAGCGCTATTCGCCAACCTGCCCCCCACGCCCGGGGTGGCGAGCTCAAGCGCAATCGGAGGTGCGGGCAGGGCCAGACGCTCTTTCGTGCGCCCCAGATGCCGCGGCGCGGAGCCCTGCCGTGGGAGCCACCCAGTCGCTCTGACCCTGGGCTTGCACGATCAGGTCGCTCAGGGCAGTGGCAGCGTCCAGCAGAGCCTCTGCGCGCAGCCGGGACACGTGAATGCGCTGCCCCTCCTTCTGGGCGCTGGACGGGACTCGGGCAAGGTACTTCTGGTCGACGATGCCGCCGTTGTGAACGAGGACGTGGCGAGCGGCCATGGCTTCGACAAGTCGGTCCCAGTTGTCGCCAATCGCTGCTGGCACGTCGATACCCAACTGGTCGCGGTAGAGCGCGGCTGCGTCATCTAGGCGTTGGAAGACATTGCCGCTCTTCTTCGCCTGCTTGAGCACCTGATCGGCATCGGCCACCCGGGCGGTGAAGACCTCCTTGAGGAGCGTCTCCAAGGCGGCGCATGTGTCCTTGACGGTGCTCTCGTAGATCGCCGTCAACGCCCCAGAAGCCTCCATCGCCGCGCGGGCTTCGGCCCCGAGGTCGTCCTGCAGGTGTTGGAGCGTACGGCGCTGGACATCCACGATCTCGCTGAACTGCTCAGCCGGAGCGAGCTTGCCGCATTCGGGGCAGAACAGCGCGATGCCGAAGACTGCCACGGTCTCCCCGCAACGGGAGCAATTCATTGTGCGCCGGGTCTTCTCCTGCTCGAACGTGTAGATGGGGCCCGTCGTCGGTGCTGGACCTGGCTTGAAGGTCAGGTATCGGGAACGGCGTGCTGTGTTTCCGAAGACCTTGCTCACCTCGTCGAAGGCGTGCTGAATCGCCGCTGCTTCGGCGGCCTCGGTTATGCGCCTTCGCGTGTCCGGGCTCAGAAAGGCGCTGCTGCCCTCTCGGTGCCCGCAATAGGGGCAGAAGCAGTTGGTCTCTTCTGCTCCCCCGAATCGAACTGCGATGGCGAACCGATGTTCGCTCTCCTGTGGGCAGACCAGCATCAGCAGGCCGTTCTCGTCCGTTGGCATGGTGACTCCGAAGCTGAAGTTGTCACCATCGCTGCCTTGGTAGCTCACACCTTGAGGGAGTCGATCTCGCCAGTCCATCCTTCGGGACCTCCCGTGCGCCGGGTCACCTGCTGCCGTGCAGCGAGCATCGCAGACGGCACCGACAAAATGCCACAGGTCTTGGCTGTATCCGTCAGAAGTTTGGCCGCTCTGCTCGCGTACCCTACGCCTGTGGTGCTTGGTCTGCTCTGCTGGTCTTTACGTGCCCCTGGGCGGCGCGGATGTTTTTCGATAGCCGCCGGGTTCTGCCGGGCGCCGGTTAGAGGTGATCTCCTGCACATCGTTCGGGGATGAGGACGTCGGTGATCAGGAGGTGCCCCCGGATGAAGCTGAAGTTGACGGCCAGCCGTTGGGCATAAGGAATTCACGAGGATCGCCTGAGATGCTCATGGTGTTCTCGGCGGGGGTGGGCATGTCGAGCCTATCGAGGGGAGCGTCCTTCGGATGGTGAAAGACGGCGCGGTGTGCGTTGAAGACCACCATCTGGTTGATGTGATTGGCGAGGAGGGCATTTGGAGAGACGTTATAGTCGTCGCCGGTGGAGCTGTTGTTGATTACTAGCGCTACCCTGCGGTCTAGTGGAATCACCAGGGCTTCAGCGGTGGCCAGACCCACTCCGTCGTAGGGTGAGCTGTTGGGGTGGCGCATAAGGACCACGGGATCGTCTGCGGTTATCAGTGATTTCTGCTCGAATCTAATCAAGCCCCATGGCCTGCTGAAAAAATGAGCTGCGGCGCGCGGCATCAGGTCGCCGATAAGGCGCAGGTGCTTATTCGGATGCTCGGATACTCTGTAGGAGTCGAAGTCCGTCATCTCGGCCCAGTGCTCGTTCACCTCCTCATCGGTCACCTTGCGGCCGTGAGCCTGCTCCAGTACCTTGCGGACCTGCGGCTTCCCGCCAACTGCAACCTGCAGCTTGAAAATGTGGTCGGCGATCTCGTTGCCCTGTTGCCGGATGCGTGGAACCCGAACGTGTTGGGCGGCGGCCCACAATGCAATGGCCTGGCGATTCTCATCCGTGGGAGGCCATTGCCCGTCGTCGACTACGGCGCGGAATGCGGAGGCCGCTGCGCCTTCGATCTGCCCGAGTGCATCCTCAATGGCATCGGTGAAGACGCCTTCATCAGTCTCAAGCAGGTAGAAGTTCTTGACTACAGAGGCGTCTTTGACGGAGACGGTGCTTCTCTCGTTGCCGGGCAAGGGGACGCGGATGATCTGACCGCGCTTGTCGGCGAACCGCGCAAGGTAGAACTTCGGCACGGTGTGGTGCCGTCGCTTCATAGGTGGCTTCTGGGGTGATCTTCCCACGCCTGCGACCATAGATCTTGATCGCTGCTCGTAGCGCGGGGTTTTTGTGGTTGGAACCAATTCGTGACGCCGGGCGGCCAAATTTGCGCTGTGCATGCCGAGGGCTGGGTGGCCAGGCACGCGCTGCCAAGGGCAAGGCGTGCGGGCGTGAACGGCCTTGATCGCATTCGCTAGTTGGCTGCAGCGACTACACCGTGCGGCCTGTCAGATTGCGGACCTATGGGCGAGTTGCTCCGTGCTCCAGGTAGACGGTCTCGGACTTCGTCCTGGCGGCGCAGGCGGCGTGGACGCGGCGGGCGAGGCGTGGGATGAGGAGTTCGTCGAGCTGGGCGGTGGTGTGGAAGGCGTACTCGCCGATCTCCACCTGGTTGACGGTGATGTGTGTGAGCTCGCCGACCGAGAGGATGCCTCCGTCGAAGACGAAGAGGAGCTTGTCGCCCTCGGTGGGGTGAGGCGCCCAGTCGGCGACGAGTAAGCGGCCGATCGGCGGGGTGATGCCGAGCTCCTCCTCGACCTCGCGGGCCGCGCCCTCGCTCGGGGTCTCTCCAGCGTGCAAGTAGCCGCCGGGAATCTCCCAGCCGGGCTTGTAGGTCGGCTTGGCGAGGAGGATGCGGTCGTCCTCGTCGAAGAAGAGTACCCCGGCGGTGGTGCGGGGCTGGGTAGCGGTCAGTTCGGACGCCAGTCGCGGATCACCGTTGGGAGTAGGCGAGTTGAGGAGCGCTTCTAGGTCGCCGTCGGGGCTGTCGGTGTGTCCGGGGTCGGGCTGGTGGATCGTCAGAGGGGACTCCTGGGGGTGCGTGGGGACGGAGGGCGGGACCGGACGGGGCCTGGTCTGGATCACAGAGAGGGGATCCGGGTGCCTCGCGGGACGGCGCCGAGCGAGGCACCCGGGGTGAGCGGAAGTGCCGGGATCAGATGCTGGCGGCGGGACCGTCGTCGTCCGGTTCGTCCGGACGGACCATCTTCATGACCGCGGTGAGGCGTTCGTCGGACAACGTGAGGCCCTGGGCGCGTACCGCGTTGCGGACGACGGACCGGCTCAGCCTCCCGGTGTCCGTCCACGCCCGGACGGCGATGCCGGCCAGATCCTCCAACGGCGCGCCCGCCGGCCGGCCGACGGCCCGAGGCTCCGGGGGCTGTCCGGCAATTCTGCTCGGCCCCTGGCCTGCGGCTTCTTGGGTGTCGGTGTGGGAGACCCTCGTGCGGGTTGCCGACGAGGCCCTGCGGAAGCAGTACGAGGGCGCGCTCAAGAGCTGGGAACGCCGTGGCCGGCCGACCGACGCGGAGCCGACGCTTCGTCAGGTGCCGGACGACGCCACGATGCACGACCTCCGGCACTTCTACGCCTCGGTGCTGATCAAGCACCGGGAGAGCGTCAAGACGGTGCAGAGGCGGCTCGGGCATGCCAAGCCGTCGATCACGCTCAACACCTACACGCACCTGTGGCCGGACGAGGAGGACTCAACGAGGGCGGCGACCGAGGCTGTCTTCAGCGCGATGCCCTCGAAGCGTCCGTCCCGTTCGGCCACGTAGCGCTCGGGTGCGCGGATGCTGTGCAGCGACCGGGGGCTGTGGTCCGCGCACTCGGCTGACCGCAGGCCCGGGCGCGCACCACCTCGTCCTACTGCCCGTTGTATCGGACGACGACGCCGTTCAGTTCCTTCGCGACCTGGTCGGCGAGCCCGTAGTCGCAGAGGCTGATCGACCAGTTCGCGGCCGTGGCCAGGGCGGCAGGTGCCCCGCGGAAGGCGACCGCGGTGCGAAGCGCCTTGTCCCGGTCGGTGTCGCTGCCGTAGAGCTGCAGGGTCGCACAGTTCGGAGTATGGCCGACCTTGCTTCCGGTTCGGCAGGTCAGCGAGCCGGCGGCTCCGGGTGCCCGCTCCTCGCAGCCGACGGCGGCGTCGAGGGCTGCGGCGAGCTGGTCGATGCTGTCGTAGCGGGGGGAGGTCGGGATCGACGGCAGCGGGTAGTCGGGGACTGTCAGCTCGTCGCCGGGTAGTACGACGCCGCCTAGGGCCTGGGCGATCTGCGGCGCGTAGGCGGGGTTGACGACGTTGATACGCCAGTTCCCGGCGGCGACGAAGGTCTGGTGGAACGCCGTGCGTCCTGCTGCGATCGCGTCCCCGATGTCGTCACGGGTGAAGCGGCCTGGGTCATAGACCTCGACGACGTACTCGAAGCTGTTGCTGTTTACGGTCGCTGTGCAGTCGATCTTCGATCCCCCGTTCAACGTGTTGCGCAGTGTGACGCGGCACGGGACGCCTGCCTTGTCGAGAGCATCCACGACGGCATCCGCATTCGCGAACTGAGGTGCGGTCGGCACGTTCGAGGGCATAGGGACGCGTGGCGGCGGCCCGCCGCTTCCACAGGAGGCCAGGGAAGCGGCGGACAGCAGCACGAGCAGCGGTCGGGTGAGGTGGGGTCGGCGCATCGGGCGCTCAACCTGCTGGCGGCACAGGGGCCGGACCGGGGCTCGGCGTCGGCACGCCGGGTGCTGGCGCGGGGGAGGCACCCGGTGACGGCAGAACCGGCGGGCGGGGTTGGTCCGGGGGCAGTGGCGCGGTGCCGCGCTCGCCGGTGCTCACTCCCGGACCGGCGTAGATGGGGTTCACGTTGACGTTCTGATCGTTGGGAGTCTGGGCTGCAAGCTCATCCAGGGCTTTGCGTCGCTCCGCCTCGGGCAGGTTGTTCCATGCGTCCGCGTCGCGCAGCGATTGCTGCAAACTGTCCCAGCTGTCCGAGCGGTCCTTGATGGCCGCGCCGCGGTGTGAACCGTCATCGCCGTACTGGGCGTTGGAGTCGCGCACCTGCGGCGTGTCAGCCGCGTACAGCAGGAACAGCTGCTTGTCGGTGCTGGCTCCGTGAGGGTTCTTCTGGAGCTGCTGCAGGTAGTAGGCGCTCAGCCGGACGTCCTCGCTCGGGTTCTCCTCGATGTACTTCGCGAGCTGGGAGTTGCTGAGTCCGGAGAGACCTGGAAATGCATTCGGGTTGTCCCTGATCACGCTCCGGGCGGTCGCGAGCTTGACGTGGGTGATGCCGAGCGACTTGTCCGGCTTGAGACTCTCCTCCGCGGACCAGTTGGCCACGCGCCCCGCGGTGGTCAGTGGTCCGTCCAGACCGGGTTCCTGGTTCTGGTACCACTGCTGCTCCTGCCACATGATGGCGAGCAGCAGGTTCGCGCTGATGCCGGTCTCGGCGGATGCCCGACGGGCCGCCTCGATCATCTCGGGTGGGACGTTGATCCGGTGTGGTCCGTTTTGGGTGCTCTGCAGCCGCATGGCGATCGCGAGGGCGCTGTTGCCGTCGCGATCGAGTGCTTCCTGGACTGTCTTGGAGCTCTCGACGGGGGCCAGTTGGGTCAGCGTTCGAAGCTCGTCGGCGGCTGCATTGTCCGCAGCGCTTGCGTCGCGCAGTGCCGCCGTGATCAGAGCCTGTGCCTGGTCGATCTGCTCGCCGAGGGCTGCGGCTCCGGCCGGACTGGTGATCACGGGGTCGGTGTAGACGGTGCCGTCCTGATTGACCTTCAGCTGGTGACCGTGCGCGAAGTCGAGCGCACCGTGCAGGGCTCGCTGGGCGTTCGACATCGCGGTGGCGAGCCGGTCGTAGACCTTGGCGAGATCGCGCATGGAGAGGGCCGCGGCCTCGTAGGCATCTGCATGCCGTGCGAAGCGGGTTCGGGCAGAGTCCCCAGCCGGGCTTAGCCATGCGCTGCCGAGAGTGCGGGCGACCTCTTCACGTGCGACTGCAGCAACGTTCTCGCAGTGCCTTGCCGTGGTCAGCGCGTCGTCGCAGGCCTTCTGCCAGAGTTGGGGCTGGGCTCGATCCAGATCGTCGAGTGTCAGCATCAGGCACCCCGCAGCCACTGGGCGTCGCGCCGATGCCTTGAGCGCTTCGGCCGCTGCTTCGACCTCGTCCGCTTCTTTGTGCAGACGGCCCCTCCAGGCAGTGACGCACTGGGAGTTGGCACCGGCCGCCTGCCATCCGAGATGTGCGCCGCCGGCTGTCTCCGCGTCGTCGAGCATGAATCCCCGGCGACTGTCCGAGCTGGCCTCGTGCATGGAGACAGCTACACGTCGGACGCTGTCCGGATCGACGTCGATGTTGGCTCGCAAGTCATCCCCCCATGGTGACTCATTGTCCAGCGATCTTGACGCTCCGTAGGGCGAGGCTGATTCGTCGATGGTTCCCGAGCATGGAGATCTCTGGCCTGAGAGCCGCGCGCCTTGGCGCTCGACCTACCAGGCGGTGGCCCTCGGTCGGCGTCGCCAGGGCTGGCGCTCGCCAGAGCGCGGAGGGCACACCGAGTGGCGCTGATTGACGCTGTCGTCAGCACGTGCCCTCGATGTGCCCTCCCGGGCCGAAAAGCTAGCGTTTCCGCAGGTCGGCGGAGTTTTCTAGCGGTAGTTGACGAACTGCAGCGCGAAGTCCAGGTCCTTGCCCTTCAGCAGGGCCTGCACCGACTGCAGGTCGTCGCGCGACTTCGAGCTGACCCGCAGCTCGTCGCCCTGGACCTGGGCCTTGACGCCCTTGGGGCCCTCGTCGCGGATGATCTTCGCCACCTTCTTGGCATCCTCGGTGGTGATGCCCTCCTTGATGTTGGCGAAGATCTTGTACTCCTTGCCGGACAGGTGCGGCTCCGCGGCGTCCAGCGCCTTCAGCGACAGTCCGCGCTTCACGAACTTGGTCTGCAGCACGTCCAGGATCGCCCGGACCCGCTCCTCGCCGTTGGCCTTCATCTCGATCTTCTCGCCGGACCGGCTGATCTCGGCGCCCACGTTCTTGAAGTCGAAGCGGGTGGCGATCTCGCGGGAGGTCTGGTTGATCGCGTTGTCGACCTCCTGCCACTCGACCTTCGAGACGATGTCGAAACTGGAGTCGGCCATGGGTGTTGGTCTCCTTGAACTACTGGCTGCACGGTCTGCGCCACCCGCCACCGGCGGGCGACGCCCCAGCCTATCCAGCCCCCCGCGCGCCCGCCCGCAACAGCTCGCCTCCCGACCTTGATCATCATGTGACGAAACGAGTGGCAGACCACCCCCCAACATCGGGTATCGTTTACGACGTCGAACGGGGCAGCGCCCCGCGAGACACCATCCCTGGCGGGTTGCCCGAGCGGCCAAAGGGAGCAGACTGTAAATCTGTCGCGCAAGCTACGCAGGTTCGAACCCTGCACCCGCCACTGGATAGTGAAACAGCCCCCGAGCTGCGGAAACGCAGACCGGGGGCTGTTTCGTTGCCCGGATCGGGAGGGCCTAGCTGTATTGACCCGCAGGGTTGTTGACGCGGGTGATCGGTGGTTGTCCTCCGAGTGCGGTGTGGCAGCGATGGTAGTTGTAGGTGTGGAGGA